>CAJUQU010000018.1 GCA_910588595.1 uncultured Lachnospiraceae bacterium
CCCAAAGTGGCGTAATTTCTGGTAGTATGCCTAATTTTAGTATGCGAAGTATGAGAAATAAACAATGGTATCAGATATTTTTATGAAACGAATAACTATCAAACTGATATTTGGTTTGGGGAAAAGGAGTATGATGCATTTGATGTTGTGTCAAAATGTGCAAAATATATAAGTGTTGTCTGGAACAAAAAGGGAGAAAAATGAAAGAAACAAAAATATTTAGTAAAAACAACACCTTTCAAAAATTTGAGGTACTAAAAACAAACCGAAATAAACGCTACAAATACAATGAATTTTTGGTTGAAGGTGTCCGTAGTCTTAATGAGGCAGTAAGGAATGACTGGAAAATCAAATCCTTTATTTATGATAAAAATAAGCTTTCAGGTTGGGCGGAAGATATGATAAATAAGGTAAATACAGATTTAAATTTTTGTTTACCCCCTGAGCTTATGAAAGAGTTGAGCGAAAAAGAGGATACATCAGAACTGATGGCGATAATTGAAATGCGAGCGGATAAACTTGATAATGTCATGCTTTCCGAAAATCCTTTCATTGTTTTGTTTGATCGTCCATCAAATAAGGGGAATCTTGGTACTATGATACGCTCATGTGATGCGCTTGGAGCGGATATGCTTATTATTACTGGTCATTCTGTAGATTTGTATGATGCAGATGTAGTTGTTTCGGCAATGGGGTCGTTTTTCAAACTGCCTGTTATCAGAGTTTTCGATAACAAAGTGTTGTTTGAATACATTGATAAACTGAAAAACAGGTACGCTAATTTTACTACAATAGGAACTACGGCGCACAATGAAAATCCGATTTACTATGCAAATCTGACGTCTCCACTAATGCTAATGATGGGAAATGAAACTATGGGATTAAACAAAGCATTTAAGGAATATTGCGATTTGCTCTGTACAATTCCGATGTCTGAAAAATCGTATGCCACATCATTTAATGTAAGTTGTGCCGCTTCGATACTGATGTATGAAATCACAAGACAGAGAGGAATTAATTTAAAGAAATGAGTATCAATAACAAAAATATGCCTTGAATTCCAATGTCTTATCGAACGGATTGGTTAATATGGGTTTTGGTGTGTAAGCGGGATATATTGCTTAATCTATGGAGCGTGTTTGAAAATTGTTGTTAGAGTTGTGAACCGCCTGTTTCGCACCATTGCGTCGTTAAGATTCTGTCAGGATGGAGCATTAGTGAGATCACGTGAAAAACATATTGGCTGATAGAGGGAGAAATAGAATGAGAGAAAAGGCGATAGAAAATTTATTAGTGAAGTTAGTACATATGTGTGGTTTGGGTGAAATAATTGCAGATGTTGAATCTGTATCTGGTGGCTTAATGCACAGGATGTACAAAGTGATAACGGACAGCGGCGTATATGCAGTGAAGCATTTAAATGCGGAAATAATGAGGAGACCAGGTGTACATGAGAATTATGCAAGAGCAGAAAAGATAGAAGGAATACTGGAGAACAATGATATTCCCATTGTGCCGGCTATGGTGATTGGCGGCAATAAGATGCAGAAGATAGAGGATCAGTTTTTCTATGTATTTAGATGGCAGAAGGGAAGCATTACCGATTGGGATCATATTTCAAATGAGATGTGTTATAAAGCAGGAAATATTCTTGGCAGAATCCATAAGATCGAACCCCAAAATATTGCATACCGGAAGCCGGAAACAAGTCATATAGATTGGCGGGGGTATGTGCTGAAAGCAAAAGCAGAAAACGCTGAGATCGCTTCATTGTTGGAAGATAATAAAGAACTTATTGTTTTTGCCGAAAGTGAATTGAACAAAGCCAGAGCATCATTGCCTGCTGTGTTGTGTTTGTCCAATGAGGATATGGATCCTAAGAATATTATGTGGGATCATGGGATCCCGTGGATGATCGATCTGGAATGTCTGGACTATGGCAATCCCATATCCCATGTCATGCAGTTGGCATTGCAATGGTCAGGGATCGTAAGCGGCAAGATGGATGTTGATAAGATGATCGCTTTCTTTGACGGCTATTTGGAAGCATATGATAATTGTTTTCGGGGATACAGTGATGTTGTCGGTGTAGCATATACTTGGATAGAGTGGCTCGAATATAATATACAGAGAGCTTTGGGAAACTGTGTGGACGAAGCGGAAAGACAATTAGGTATTTCCGAGGTGCGCAATACGATGGATAGAATCAAGTATATCCATAAAACAATACCTCAGATCAAGGAAGCATTGAATGTTCGTCTGCGAAAAATAGATGTAACACAGTATGACAATCACGATGAAAGAATCTGTTTTTATGAATTATTACTTGAGCGAGAGTTGTCTGACATGACAAATTACAGTCTTCCTGCCGAATATAGATTTGTGCCTTATTCTGATGGGGATAGGGAACGATGGATTGATATTGAGATGTCAGCAAAAGAGTTTGCAAATTATGAACAGGGATTGGAAGCCTGGAATCGTTATTATGCAAATAGCCTTGATATACTTTCTGACAGGATGTTTTTCATTGAAAATGGGGAGGGGGAAAAGATTGCTACAGCTACAGCTTTTTATGACATTCACGGCAGGGACACTTCGGGTGCCGGATGGCTTCATTGGGTAGCAGTTAAGCGGGAGTATCAGGGAAAAGGGCTTTCAAAACCGTTGATTGCATATGTTTTAAATGTTATGAAGAATCTTGGATATTTACATGCGAAGATACCGACACAAACAAATACATGGTTGGCATGTAAGGTTTATATGGATTTCGGATTTATGCCGATAAAAGAAAATTTGGAACACAGTTATGAAGGCTGGAAAATAGTAAAGGAGTTAACAGGTCATAGTGCGCTTAAAGATATTTAAAACAGTGCAAAGTTAAGTTGCTGCGGTTGGTGGACAACGTCAAACAAATAAACTGTCCTGTCCGGAAAATCGGTGCAGCATCGGTCGGCGTGTGGCAGTTGTATTATTATTTGTTTTTATAGTGGTAAACGGAGAATGACCGTGATATAATCAAATCTACAGCAATTTGTGATTGGAGGTAAGCATGGATGTTGAAATGACATACGAAACACAACACTTTTCGATCTGTTACAGCCAGGAATGTGTGAGCCTGGTGAAGCAGATTGCCGGCACGCTCCGGGACAATATGGAGCGGATCATGGGATTTTTCCGTCTGGATCAACTGGATCATAAGATACCCGTGGTCATATATTCGGATAGGGCAGCCTATATATCTCATATTGAGGAGTGTGGACAGACCTATCGTGAGTGGATGATAGCCGATACCTTTGACGGTCGGATCCACATACTTTCAATGGAGGAGTGCCGCCGCAGTCAGTCTCATGTTCATATGGAGAGGGAGGAGTATACCCGCCTGATCGTTCACGAGTTTGTACACATCTGTCAGCAGCAGGTGGAGCCCGACTGTGATGGCTGTGTCTGGTTCTGGGAGGCGCTGGCTACCAA
This sequence comes from uncultured Lachnospiraceae bacterium, assembly GCA_910588595.1. Classification (GTDB taxonomy): domain Bacteria; phylum Bacillota; class Clostridia; order Lachnospirales; family Lachnospiraceae; genus COE1. The sequence goes on from CAJUQU010000018.1 coordinate 3,472, forward strand.
TCTGTCGGGTCAGGTCGCAGAACCAGTGGCGATAAGCTGCAGCAAAGAGGAACTTATGTTTGAGTATCAGGAGCTGCCAGCTGCGTATGCGGTATCCTATCAGCTTGGAAAGTATATGCTGGAACATATGTCCTCCGATCAGATATATGAATATATCTGCAGACCGGAGATTCTGCGGGAGGACACGGAAGAGATATTGAAAGCGGCTGCAGGTGTCATGATTTAAAAAGGCGTATGAAAGCCTGTGCGGAATAGTGGGATTATAATTACAATTTGGAGGATGAGATAATGGCTTATACAATGTTAGATAATACAGCGATCAGACAGAGGAACTATGCACCTTATACTCTTGAAGGGGCAGCATTATCCTTTATCAGAGAGTGCTGTGAGGGGCTTAGATTTGATAAAAATAAGGCGGTTTCTATATCAGATGATAATCTTGATCTTGATGGGGCAAGCCTCAAGAGGAATCAGATCCCGTTTAATATGGAAAAGGATATAGATAGACTTTGCTTTGAAAATGCGGTTGACAGATTTTTGAGATCCGGAAGAAAGGAAGATGCATTCGATGTGTACTTCTGCTACCTGGAGATGTATGTTGGAGATTATGAAAAAACGAGGCGGATGATCGAGCTTTTATCAGAGTTTGAGGCAAACGGAAGCGGTCTGTTGATGAAGCACAGAGACCATTATTCGCATTCAGTCTATGTGTTTATATTGGGAATGGCGATCTTTGGATCCAACAAAGTATTCCGGGAGGATTACAAAAAATATTATGGCATCCAGGATGAACATGAGGCAGCCGCGCACTACCTGCAATACTGGGGATTGTCATCACTGTTTCATGACATTGGATATCCGTTTGAACTTCCGTTTGAACAGGTGTGCTCATACTTTGAGGTGGATGGAAACAAGAGAGAAGACAGACCTTTTGTGGCGTATCATGCCCTGGATGGTTTTGTATCGATCGACGAGGATACAAAGGAGCGGATATCAAAGATTATCGGTGCTAAAAGTTTTTCTACTACGGATGAGCTGTTTGCGTTTTGGCTGGCTGAAAAGCTGGGTGATCCATACGGATTCACAGAAGAACAGATGCTTGCTTTCCTGGTTGGAAAACCTACACAGCCCGATAAATTTAATCATTTTATGGATCATGCCTATTTTAGCGCGACAGTCTTATTCAAGAAACTGTTCTCAGAGATGCAGTTAGACATCAATTCGGCACATTTGGATGCGCTCACGGCTATTCTGATGCATAACAGCTTATACAAGTTCTGTATTGCACATTACAAGAGCGACAAAAACAAGCCTTTTAAGGCAAAACTGCATCCGCTTGCATATATGCTTATGCTTTGTGACGAGCTTCAGTGCTGGGACAGGACTGCATATGGACGAAACTCAAAGAAAGAGCTGCATCCGATGGGGTGTACATATGATCTGTCAAATGATCAGATCAGGGCGGTATACGTATTTGATGAGAAGGAGATGGCAAAGGTAAATCGCTTCAAGGATGAATACATTGAATGGATGCAGGGACCTGAAGGCAGGAAGACACCCAGCCTGAAAGCTTATTCCGGAATGTATGTCAAGAAAAATAGTATGTCGGATTTTCAGGGAGATATAGAGCGTATTGTAGATTTGTCCGATATGGGGCTGTCTGTTGAAACAGGTTTGGCAGAACATGTTCATGCAGGAAATCGCAGCTATTTGTCCGACAGCAATTTTATCAATCTATACAATTTTGCAGTTGTCCTAAATGGCCGCTGGGAGAATTCTGACTGGAAAAAGGCTAAGGCGGCAGGGCAGGAGGAACAGTTTTTTAATAATGAGAATATAATGAATGGATTTTCGGAGAACTTCAAGGCGCTTTCCTTAGAGTATAAGCTCTCAAATATAAATCAGGCAAAAGCCTTTGCAAAATATATGAATCAAATAGACTGTTTCTACACGGACAAATCGGTAGATTTTGAACTGGTTGACAAATTCTCAGCTGCTGAGTTGGTAAAGATTGGATTGCTGGAACATCAAAGATGGCTTCAGGAGCATTATGATATGGGATGGACTTATGGAACACCGGACCGGGATAAAAGGGATTTTGAACGGAAACACAAGGATATGATCCCACAGTTTACAGGCTTTGACGTTTCTGATGAGTCAGCGAAGGCAAACTATGAAAGATTGGATAAGGAGACTCAGGACAAGGATACGGATCCTATGGAGTGTATGCTTGCAATGCTTAAGATGTTTGACGGACTTAGGATATATAGATTGAATTAGGGAGAGATGAACATGGGACTTTCTTATGAACAGGAGATAGAAAGAAGAGAAGATGAGCATGTAAAATACTTGGCGGAACATGTGTGCAACAAGGATGGGGATAAGCCTTATGTTTTTATAAGCTATAAAAGCGATGATTGGAAGATCGTTCTTCACGATGTAGTTTATCGGCTCGTTAAGGAGTACGGGCTGAATGTATATTTTGACGGCGATTTTAGCGGACATAATCCTCATTGGACTACCCAGTTCCCGGAAAATATGGCACATCCAAACTGCAGAGGTGTTCTGGCGTTCATAGATGACTTGTACTCAACGAGTTATGCAACTCTTTTGGAACTGATGTATAGTCAGTGCAGCTGTCAGGACGAAGACAATAATTATGAATATGTCAGGAAGAATGTGGTTCCTGTAAATCTGGTCAAGGCTTTGGCAGTCATCAAAGATACCGCAGACACAGGGCTCGGGAAGACACAGTATTTTGATGGAGAGAGAGATGTAAAAAATGTTAAGGCAGCAGACGAAAAGAAGTTATTTGATGAGGCATTCGAACGCGGATGTGAACTTAAAATATTAAAGAAGACCAAAAATCCATACAAGGGCGAACTCTCAAAAAAGTTGTGCAGTGTAATGGTCGAAGAAGTCCTGGCGAGCATTGATTATAATGATAATCCATACTTGAAAATGGGGGATTCAATAACAGCGATCCGCGCATCTATAGAGAATGCCTGCGGCAGGGAGGTATTTGATAAGGCGGATGACAACGATGATCACAAAGTGACAAACAATGATCGCGATAATGATCACGATAATGATTGCGATCATGATAATGATTCAGTCGATCAAACGGATGAATCCACTGCTGACGGGTATGACTACACAATATTTGGGAAAAAGTATTCTGCCGGTGGAAGAGAGCAGGGGAAACTGATGTACGATGCCTTTGCTGCCCTGATCGAGAAATATCCGGACTCAGCCGAGAAACTGACACAGAGGACATCGGTAGCCAGAGCAGAGGAGGTAAAGTTTGCAAATACCAATAAGGCAGATCCGACTTATTTTAGGAGATGTAAGTCCTTTAAGGTGGGGGATCAGGAGTATTTAGTGGGGACCAGTTATGGGTTTAAGGATAAACTTGCAGAGATCAAGAGAATGTTCAGGATCTGCGGAGCAGATGCTGGTGAGTTTATCTTGAACGGAGAAGCTCTCGTTGATACGAAGGGCAAAGAGGCAGAACAGAGTTCAGAGGGAATTGGCTACAGCTATACGATCTTTGGGAAAGCGTATACTGCCGGCAGCAGGGATCAGGGTAAATTGATGTATGATGCTTTTGCTGCCTTGGTTGAGCGCCATCCGGATCTGGTTGAGAACCTGACACAGAGAACATCGATAGCCAGAGCGGATAATGTAAAAAATCCAAACACAAAAGATTCAGATCCGACATATTTTAGAGGGTGCAGATCATTTGATGTGGGGGGACGGGAATATCTGGTGGGAACCAGCTATGGATTTGATGCTAAGATCTCCGAGATCAAAGGGATGTTCAAGATATGTGGTGAAGACTACGGAGAGTTCAATATTACTTCAGCTCCCGAAAAGTCAACCCACGGTGCAAATGGCAAAAAGGGTTTAGCAGAATTGTTATAGAAAAGAGAGATGAGCGTTTTTGTTGGATATAGAACAAATAGAGGAATTGATCGCCAGCAGGCAATTCCAGCAGTTGAAGTACTTTCAGGAGAAGACCAATGTGTTTACGATCGTTGGTCAGACACATACGGAACATTGGCATAGCTCGTTTATGAGATGGCTGCTGGATCCACATTCAAGTCTCTGTCTCGGACATTATCCTCTTGTGAGGTTATTATCACTTTACATGATCAAGAGTGAGACAACAGAATTATCGCTTAAGACCGTTTTTGATATGGATCTGGATGCCATACATTTTGAGACAGAGAAAACATTTTTTACGGTCGATCGAAAGAAGCGTTCCATTGATGTGTATGGTGAAAGTGATGAAATGGTTCTGGTTATAGAGAACAAAGTGAAAGCAAGAGAAAATATGAATGGAACAGAAGTGGGACAGACTAAGGAGTATCGTGACTATGTGGAAGCGCATCGAAAGAGCGGTCAGAAGATTATCTGTCTGTTCATAACACCTGATCCCAGACAAAAACCATATGATAAGGGCTACACACAGATCACATATCAGGAGCTGTATGATTACGTGATCGCAAAATGCATCGAGCACCCGCAGCTCAATAAGGACGGCAGGTACCTGTTGGAACAGTATGCAAATAATCTTAGGGAGCCGGTTCACGGTTCGCCGATGGCATTGGTCAATACTGCCTTGTGTAATGAGATCTATGATCTGCATTCAGGGGTGCTTGATGAGATATTTGACGAGATAGAGAAAAGTAGTGACTATTTAGAGGATGACAGATTATCTTGTGTTGTGTATGCACATTATCAAAGCGTACTGGATGAAATCTATCTCTCGCTTGACGAAAAGCGCTACGGCAGGACACCTACATCAAAAGTTCAAAGAAAGATTGTAAGCTTTACAGATTTATATAATGCGGGAAAGATCCGGAATGGAACAGCGTTCGTTATGGAATACGATGGAGTATGCCACTATGCTGTGGCTGAATATGACGCGAGGGATCGCGAGTGCTACATGCTCCTTCTGGATGAAAATAAGCAGCCGTATTATAATGCAAAGGGAGAAAAGATAGGCTATTATAAGGCATCTTCGCAGGCAGGAATAGATACAGTGAATATGTATCGCAAGAAGAACCAGATCGCAGCGAAACTCGAGACATTAAATGGCCCGGCTCATTGGAAGACCAAAGAAGGTGTTACCATAAAGACGTTGATCGACTCTCTTTGAGGAGGGAATGAGTACATTGAAAAAAGTATTAAAGAAAATATTGCCGGTGCTTATATTATTGCCGTTGGCAATAGGAACAACAGGTTATCTTATTGCAGGTGAAATGCTGGCGGATTCATTATATGCAGGTTTTGCCCTGTATTTTGTCAATCCTGTTTCTGACGAATATAATCTATATGTAGAGATTGCAAGATGGACAGCTCCTTTAGTGACAGCGACGACGATACTCTGTGCGTTACAAAGTGTGTGGGAATCATTGCGAGATAGATTACATTTGCTGGGGAAAAAGGACAGGGTCGCTGTTTATTCCGATGAGCAGTGCGATATTTCATTTGGAAGAGATGTAGGCGCGATCTATCCCAGTGAAAAGTTCAGGAGATATGCAGACAGCCATATCATTATGTTTTCCTCGGATAAAAAAAGTCTGCAGTTTTATGAGGACCACAGGGAAGATCTGGCGGGGAAAGATGTTTATGTCGGGATACGGGATGTAGAATGCATCCTGTTGGACCATTTGAATAAAGTTACGTTATTTGACGTGAATGGTGCAATCGCCAGATTGCTCTGGAAAGACATCGCCTTGTGGAATAGAGGTATGGACGACTGTGATATCGTGATCTATGGAAATAGTAATCTGGCAGGAGATATTGTTTGCGCCGGCTTGCAATTAAATCTGTTTTCGCTCAGGCAGAAGGTCAGATATCATATCATTACAGATAATAAGCCATTTCAAACCAGACATAGTGATATCAAACTGATGAATGATGATGAGATGCATTTTTATGATACAGACCATTCAGACATATGGAGCGTCATTTCCAGTGCAGATCTGGTCATCGTCGCGGACATTTTGGAGGCTGGATTGCTGCAGACTATTGTCGTCAAAGCTGGGGAAAGTCCAATATATTATTACTCTCAGGATGAGGGGGATCTGGCTTCGTTTATCTCATATGGGTCACTGATACCATTTGGAAGAAATGATCTTGTGTTTACAGATGACAATATAAGGCGCAAAAAGCTGATAAGGAAAGCCATTGCACTCAATGAGTACTATGCTGATAAATACGGGACAGAAAAAGAATGGGATTCGCTTACGGGGTTCCTGAAAGCTTCTAATATTTCTGCCTCTGATTTCGGAGAGGTCTTGGCAGCACTGAGTGAGAGCAGTGAGGAAGATGAATTGGCACGCTTGGAGCATATTAGATGGTGCAGGTTCCATTATTTGAATTACTACACATTGGGAACGCCTGATAATGGAAAGAGTCGGGATGATAAGAGGAGGATCCATAAGGACTTGGTAGCGTACGAGGAACTTGATCCCGCTGAGCAGTTAAAAGATATAGAATCCATTAGGATCACCCGAAATCTGTAATGCCCGCGGAAGGCAGGAGGTTTGGCAATAGATGATGCGCACGACGAGCATTTCTAAGGATTTTACAAAAGGGAATATTGTGTGGCAGCTTTTGATGTTCACGCTGCCGTTTATGGCGTCCAACGCGCTGCAGGTGCTCTACAGTACGATAGATATGGTGATCGTGGGAAAATATGTGGGCACGCCGGGGCTGTCCGCCGTCTCTCAGAGCAGCCAGATATTGAGCTTTGCCACCATGGTATGCCTTGGATTTTCCAATGCGGGGCAGGTGCTGATATCGCAGGCGCTGGGGGCGGGAAAACGAAAGGAGATCAACGAGATCATAGGCACGCTGTTTGGCATGATCCTCGGCATGGGGCTTTTCCTGTCCTGCGCTATCTTGCTGGCACGGCAGTGGATCATGAGCGTCATGAATATCCCGGCGGAATCCTGGGAGATGGCGGCGGATTATATGATCATATGCGGCGGCGGGCTGGTCTTTACGGCGGGCTACAACATGGTGTCGGCGGCGCTGCGGGGGATGGGGGACTCCAGGCGGCCTTTTCTGTTCATCGGCATCGCCTCGTTTGTGAACCTGATCCTGGATATCCTGTTTACGGGAATGCTGGGGTTTGGTGTAGCGGGGGCGGCATGGGCGACGATCATCGGGCAGGCGGTGTCTTTCCTGTTCTCGATCTATTATCTTTACCGCAGCAGGGAAGCCTTTGGGTTTGACTTTCGGCGCAAGAGCTTTATACCCCGGAAAAAGTATGTGAAGATGATCGCGGAACTGGGCACGCCCATGGCGATCCAGTCCGGGTGCATCAATCTTTCCATGCAGTTTGTCAACGCCATGGTCAACAATGTGGGGGTGGTGGCGTCTGCGACCTTCGGCGTGGGGGTGCGCATCGACGATATCATCAACAAGATCTCGCAGGGACTGCAGTTTGCCGCCATGCCCATGATCAGTCAGAACATCGCGGCAGGGGAGCGGAAACGATCCAGGCAGGTCGTGTGGTTTGTCTGGCTGTTCGCCTTTGTGCTGATGGCTTTTTTCATTGCCGTTTACTATGTCTTTGGCAGGCAGCTGTTCATGCTGTTCTCAGACGATACCAAAGTGCATGATATGTCCGCTGCGTTTATCAGGGCGATCCTGTGGATGTTTCCGGCGATGTCGATCATGCGCGGCAGCAACGCCTTTATTCAGGGGATCGGCAACGCGAAGCTCAGCATGGTGCTTGCACTCCTCGACGGCGTGGTGCTGCGGATCGGCTTGAGCTGGCTCTTTGGGATCGTGCTGGACTGGGGATTCTTTGGGTTTGTCCTGGGATATGGGCTCGCTCCGTACGGCTGTGCCGTGCCGGGGATGATCTACTTTCTGTCGGGGGTCTGGCAGCGCAGGAAAGTATTGGCGGAGGATATATAGCGATGGACAGAAAGTGTCTGTAGGCAATAAAAAAGATATCTGGCGGCGTCCATCGATCCATGTTCAATCTTTAAAAAGAGTGGTAATCATAACAGGAGGACATCATATGGATGAGAAAATAGTGTTTAGCAAGGGTTCCTTTTTCCATGGAACCAAGGCGGATCTGGCAATAGGAGATCTGATCGTCACGGGAAAGAAAAAGAATTATAACGATGATAGAAAATCCGAATATGTCTATTTTGCGGGGACTTTGGATGCGGCAGTCTGGGGAGCGGAACTGGCGGAGGGGGACGGCAGGGAGCGGATCTACGTTGTCGAGCCGACCGGGGATTTCGAGGATGACCCCAATCTGACAGACAAGAAGTTTCCCGGCAATCCGACGAGATCGTACAGATCAAAGCAGCCGCTAAAGATCGTGGCGGAGGTGGTCAGCTGGCAGGGACACGCCCCTGAGATACGCAACAATATGCTTGAGAATCTCAGGCAGCTGTCAGAAAAGGGAATAAGAGCAATCGACTGATATGAGGCGGCTAGAAAAGATGCAAAAGAGAGTAGTTTACATTAGTTTAACTGTTTTTTTATTGGCAGTGGAGATACTCATTGCACTGTTTGTCCGTGACAGGATAGTAAGACCGTATATTGGCGATATGCTGGTAGTGGTCGTTATATACACATTTGTTCGGATCTGGATCCCGGATTCGGTGCCGCTATTGCCATTATATGTTTTTCTCTTTGCCACAGTAGTGGAGATTTCGCAGTATTTTAATCTGGTAGAGCTGCTTGGCGTGTCGGACAGCAAGTTTATGCGCATATTGCTGGGGACGTCATTTGATGTGAAAGATATAGTATGCTATGCTGTTGGCTGTGTGCTGGTATGGGTTGCAGAGCGGAAGATCAGGCATCTGTAATGCCTGATCTTTGCGCGAAGTAGTGATGTTTGCGCATCAGATCTTTCTGCTTTTCCTCTGGCAGTGCCTTGAAGATATCTTCATATTCCAAATCCATCAGCGGCGGATTTTTCAATGCTATTTGAAAAAGCTGCTCGTTCAGCCAGTCTTTCCATAAATCGTTGAACAGCGCTACACTGTTCGTATAACAGACAATTTTGTCAAAACCAAGGGATTCATCATAATACAGGAGCCTTACAAAGCCATATCTTCCGGCGTCAGCCACCACAATATCAATTTCCTCGTTTTTAAGTTCCGCGAAGGCATCTGCTACTGTGCGGCATTTTTGGCGCTCTTCATCTGAAATATACACTTTCTGCTTCATCATTTTTCCTTTTTATATTATTTTTCCAAATCATGATCATTCTATCCTGGTACTTATTATAATATGCCGTCAGAACGACGTCAACTTAAACTTTGCCGTCAATTTAAAGGTATAATGAAGTCAAAAAGTCATCAAAGGAGTTTTGGGATATGGCAGACAAGATTATAAAGTTTACATTTCGGACAGATGAAGAATTATTAAAGAAGCTCCGTTATGTTGCGGAGTATGATGCGCGTTCTGCGAACAGGGAGTTGGAGGTTCTTGTGAAAAGGCATATCGCTGAATTTGAGAAAGAACATGGAAAGATAACGATTTCTTAATTAATTATGTGGAATAAGTAGTCCTTGCTTAATTGCAGCTGACTGATGGAAGCGCCTATGAGGCTTCTGTCAGTCAGCTGCTTGTAGTTCACTGGGGCAGACTACATGACTGGAAAGTACGAACCGACGGTCTTCGTATGTTAAAAATGTATAATAGAGAGAAGCCGACATTTGTGCGGTGTCTCATGAGAAATTTTGATGAGAGAATGATTGACAGTTTCTTATCAAAAGGAACTACAAATCAAAAGGAACTATAAATAGAACAAGCGATGTGGAGGCGGCAGATGATATCATTGAGATTAATGGAAGATACACTGGAGGATTACACGGCGATGCGCAACTGGTTTTTGGAACCTGAACTTCAGGAATGGGTATGGTGTGACGAGAAGGGAGAGCCTCCGGTTTCCCTGGAGCGGATCATTGAAAAGTACGGTGCCAGAGTGAAGCATCCGACAGACGTATTTCCATATTTTATACTGAAAGACGGCGGACCGATCGGCTTTATACAGTATTATATCCAAAGTGAGACAACCGTCGGAATTGACATGTGGATCGGGTGTCCAAAAGAACGAAATAACGGTTACGGTGCGGACGCATTGAGACAGATGGTACGGCTGATACAGGAGAGGCATCCTGAGATCAAAGAGCTTTTTATCGATCCCGAAGTGGAGAATAAGCGCGCTGTGAGATGTTATCAGAATGCAGGATTTGAAAGTCAGGGCACGTTTATAGATGAGGAGGGCAGTGCGTGTGTGCTGCTAACGATCTGTTTGTAGAGTGACCGCACAGACCAGGCGCTCTGTTGAAATTTTTCGATCGGAGTTGACAAATGGACTACAAGATGTTATCCTTTTGCTAAGACTACAATTTGTTATCATATAGGGCGTACGCGCGGGACGTCCATGAGCGAGTGGAGTCGGATGATAAAGTGCTGTAGGAAAATGAAGGAGGAGATCAACATGGTACAACAGGTTTCTGATTCCGAGCTGGAGTTGATGAAGATTGTGTGGGCAAACGGCGGCAGTGTGCTCTATGCGCAGATCACGGAGGAGCTGGCGAAGTCCGGGCGCACATGGCAGAAGAATACCATCATCACGCTGCTGTCCCGGCTGGTGGAGAAAGGGCTATTGAAGACCAGCAAGATCGGGCGGCGCAATGAATATACTGCCATTGTGTCCGAGTCCGACTATCAGGCGGCGCAGACGCAGACGCTGCTCAACAAACTCTACGAGGGAAACGCGAAGGGGCTGGTGGCGACGCTGATCCAGCGGGAGATGCTCTCCGCAAAGGACTATGAGGAATTGCGTCAATTCTGGGAGAAGGAGCGTGATGGCAGGTGAGTGTCGTGATGAAAGTTGTCTTTTCGCTGTCGCTGTCAGGTTCCCTGCTGATCCTGATCTTGCTGTTGTGCAGACCCCTGTTCCGGGAGAGACTCAGCAGGCAGTGGCAGTACTATATCTGGCTGGTTGTGATCGCCCGGCTGATCCTGCCGGTTGCGCCCCCAACGAGTGTCATCGGGACGGTATTTTCTGACGAAGACCGCATGGAGCAGGTAGAACAGGCGGCTGATCCCGGGACAATGCATGGCCCCGTACAGGTCCCTGCGCAGGAGGCGGTTGTCATACAGGCTCAGCAATCTGGGGAGAATGGCAGCATGGAAGCTGTCGGGAGGGTTTCGGTCAGCGGCATGAAAGAGAAGCTGCTGCAGAACCTGTGGATCCTGTGGTTTGCTGCCGCGATGTTTTTGCTGCTGCGAAAGATCGCGGTCTACCAGAGTTTTGCCAAGTATGTCCGCATCCGACAGGGGGAGGTCTCCGATCCGGCGCTGTTGGACAGACTGGCGCTGGTCGGGGAGCATGCCGGCGTGAGCCGTCCGGTGGAACTGTATGTGAACAGCCAGGTGCCATCACCCCTGCTGATCGGATTTTTCCGTCCCTGTATCGTACTGCCGACGGCGGATCTTTCGGAGGACGATTTTTCATATACCGTTCGGCATGAACTGATGCATTACAAAAGGAAAGACATGTTTTACAAATGGCTGGTGCAGCTCACCGTCTGCCTGCACTGGTTCAATCCGCTGGTCTGGCTGATGAGCCGGGAGATCAACCGTGCCTGTGAGTTCTCCTGTGATGAGGCGGTGATCCGTCCGCTTGGCGAGGAGGGGCGGCGCGCCTATGGGGATACGCTGTTTCGGGCGATGGCAGCAGGCGGGAGCGACAAGGGTGTTCCGGTCTCTGTCGCGCTCAATGAGAGTGTGGAACTGATGAAAGAGAGGTTGTGTGCGATCATGAAGTTTCGGAAAAGTTCAAGGCTGGTCACGACGGTGTCGGTCGTACTTGCCGCTGCGATGATGATGGGGGCGACGGTCATGGGTGCTTATGTGGAGCCTGTGGGTACACCTGGTAGTGCGTGGAGCGCGCCGACAGTGAAACATGCTGGCGGGCAGCGATACAGTGGTACGGATCAGGATGCAGGTCCGGCAGGTAAATATGCCGGCAGTGCAGATGTGGCTGATCAGCAGGTCACAGATCAGAATGGTGGAAAGAGTGATCTTAAAAACGGGCTGTTCGGGGATCGATATTCCGAAGAAAATGCGAATTCCCTGGAGGAACTCGCGGGGCAGTATTATGAGGAGGACAGGGTGCCGCAGTTCGGCGCGGTGTTTTCCGCGATGGACACGTCCGCACAGAAACGGTGGCTTGATAAACTATATGCGGACGAAGCGGTCAGTTTCTTTTTCACGGCAGTCGACAGTCTGGAAGACAACAGCCCGCTGATCGGCGAATATATCGAGAGAAGCTACGCGGATGATGAGATCAATTTCTTTTCCGGATTGATGAGCAATCTGGACAGCGACAGCCCCCTGATCGAAAACTATGCTGAGCGGGCGTACGCGGATGACAGGATCAGCTATTTCGCGGTCCTGACAGATGAGATGAGTGCAGACTTGCTCAAAAGCTGGCAGGATAAGGCAGCAAAAGGCGATATGGACATCAGTTTCCAGTCTGTTTTGACGGGATCCGATGATCTGACCGCATGGAGACAGAAGGCGGAGCAGGAAGATAAAAAACAGTATCAGGAGTGGGGCATTGTCCGGGATGGCGGACATTTCTACTATCAGGATCAGCCTGTCCGCGTATTTTTTGACCAGTATGAGGGCGAGCAGGTGATCAGGACGCTCAACTGGAATCCGGCTGGTACGGTGGATGTGAAAGTGACCCGCAGCATCAGGAACAAGATCATCAGCGTGGCATATATGACGGAGGAGGAAGTGACAGAGCTGTTCGATACGGAGGAGGAAGCGGCGGCATTGTTTGGGACGGAGGAGCTGCCGGGGCTGGATTCTGAGGAAACAGAAGAAAAGAAGAATGACAAGTTGGGAGCCGGAAAAAAGGAAATGGGCAAAGGGGATTTTGATCCGGATGATGTGTACAGACTGACCGCGGAAGAGCTCCCGGAAGAAGTGGTGGATCAGATGATGGACGACGGAGCGGTCCGGGAATGGTATGTGTATCATGCAGACGGGCGGCAGTATCTGTGTTATCGGGGCTTTGCGTGGAGCTACGGCTATCGGCTTCAATACGATGAAAACGGCTGGCAGGTCGATATCCAGCGCTTCCAGAAGAAGGACGCCGGTGATGTCTTTCTGGATCTGCCCGACAACGGACCCGTCACGGTGTACTGCGACGGGGAGAAGGTCGCATTAAAAGACATGCTGCAGTTCACTTTTTAGTGATATTTTCGCCCTCTTTTGGTCTTGCACCCGCATACATTGTTCGGTATAATGATATGAGATACTTTACAGTTCCTGGAGCGTTTTTCAAGCAAGCTCCGGGGATAAGACGGATTATGAGAGGATGATACAATGCATATACAGATCCAGTGCTGCGGCGTTGTCTTGATGTTGGTACTATTTTATTTTTACATGCGTCAGAAACGGATTGCCCTGGAAACGCAGAAAGCGTTTCTGACGGTTTTCTGGGCATCTTTTATCTGCATTGTCTTTGACATTCTGTCGATCATTGTGATCCAGCAGCGCCATGTGCTGTCCGAGTGGTTTGCAAAATTTATCGCAAAGACGTATCTGATCACCCTGATCGGCGTGGCAGTCAGCGCGCTGGGATATATGTGCGTGGATATCTACGCAAAGCGGGAGGATTACTGGCATGACATGAGGCGGTATCTGGCGCTCTGCGCTGTCGGTGTGGTCGGCACGTATGCGGCGCCCCTCTACTACAATTATGCGGCGGACGGAGCGGAGGTGCTGTATACATTCGGTCCCAGTGTCTATGTCACTTACGGGGTGTCCCTCGTCCTGTTTCTGCGGATCTTTTATCTGATGCGGAAGGAAAAGGCGAGGATCAATCCCAGACGGCGGGAGGCGGTCTGCCTCTGGCTCGCGGCGTGGATTGTCGCGTCGCAGATACAGTTTATGTACACAAATGTCCTGATCGTGGGTTATGCCGGATCGATCGGTATCATGGTGCTTTACCTGAAACTGGAAAATCCGGAGACGAATCTTGACAGAAGTACGGGGCTGTTCAACAGCGGTGCGCTGTATCAGTACACAAAGCAGCTGTTTGCAAAGGAGAGAGACTTTGCTGCGCTGGTGATCATCTTTGAGAACGGCGCGTATCAGAATGTACATCTGGAACGGCGTGGATCTGTCAGGATGGAGATCATCGAGTATTTATTGAAATTGACGGATGTGCTTGTGTTCAAAAATGCGGAGGACGAATATTTCATACTGTTTGCGGATCCGGAGCGCGCGGAGGCGAAAGTCAAGGAGATCCGCAGGCGGTTCCAGACAGGCTGGGGAGAGGGCGGCACCAGCCTGGTTCGTCCGCACTGGCTGTATCTGCCGCACGGCAGTATCATAGACCAGACAGAGAACCTGCTGTATCTTGTACGCTATTTCAGGCAGGAGGAGAAGGCGTTTTCCGAGAACGATTTTCTTTGCATTGACAAGGACAGTGTCGACAGGATGGAACATGAGAGAGAGGTGGAACAGCTGATCATGGACGCGGTTGAGAGCGACCGCGTGGAAGTGTTTTATCAGCCCATCTTCTCGACAGCTGAGCAGCGGATCACATCGGCGGAAGCGCTGGTCCGGATCCGCGACAGGGAGGATCAGATCGTGCCGCCGGGTGTATTCATAGACATTGCAGAGGAGAGCGGCATGATCTTAAAACTCGGGGAGATCGTGTTTGAGGAGGTGTGCAGATTTATCCGCAGGCATCCGCTCGAACAGTATGGGATGCACTACATCGAAGTGAATCTGTCCGTGGTACAGTGCGCCTACGAGAATCTGGCGCAGGACTATATTCGGATCATGGAGCGGTACGGGATCGATCCTGGATGCATCAATCTGGAGATCACAGAGTCGGCTTCCACCAACGCCAAAAAGACGCTGCTTGGCAACATGCAGAATCTGATGGAGTACGGGGTGCATTTCTCGCTGGACGATTTTGGGACAGGGCAGTCCAACTTGAATTATATCGTGGATATGCCAGTTGATATCGTGAAGTTTGACAGGAGCATGACGAACTCCTATTTTGAGAACGGAAAGGCAAAATACGTCATGGAGGCTGCGATCCACATGATCCACGGGATGAATCTGGAGATCGTGTCGGAGGGGATCGAGACGAAGGAGCAGTACCAGACGATGGAGGATCTGGGGATCAGTCACATTCAGGGGTACTATTTCTCAAAGCCGCTGCCGGAGGATGAATTCATCGCGTTTCTCGAAAGCAAAAAAGCGGAGCAGGGCGAGACGGTCTGCTGTTAAAAAGGACGAGATCCGACAGGGGAGGGAGCCGGTGCGATGTACAGGATAGCAGTCTGCGATGACGAGCAGGCGGATGCTTCTTATGTGGAGCATTTCATAAAAAAGTGGGCGCAGGAGCACGCGGTCATGGTGCAGGTGGAGCTGTTTCCCTCCGCGGAGGCTTTTTTGTTCCGGTATGAGGAGGACAGGACGTTTGACATGCTGTTTCTCGATATTGAGATGCACGCTGCGGGAGCTGGTGCGCCGGAACATGCAGACGGCATGCGGGAGTCAGATGAGTTATTCGATCGGAACGGTACGAGCCAGTCAGATGAGACAGGCGATTGGAACGGCATGAGCCAGTCTGGTGCGCCGGAACATGCAGACGGTACGAGCCAGTCAGATGAGTCAGCCGCCAGGAACGGCACAAGCCAGTCTGGTACGCCGGATCATATGAACGGCATCGAACTGGCGCTGCGGATCCGGGAGCGGGAGCATGACCGCACGGTGCAGATTGTATTTGTCACGGGATATATGGATTATATCGAGAAGGGATATGACGTGGAGGCACTGCACTACCTGCTGAAACCGGTGACGCAGGAGCGGCTTTTTGGCGTGCTCGACCGGGCGGCGCAGCGCGTGAGGGACAGAGGGCGGGAACTGTGCCTGCAGATGCCGGAGGGCACCGCGCGCATTCCGGTCAGCGAGATCCGCTATCTGGAAGTACAGCGAAATTACGTGACGATCCACGGCGATGAGGACTACACTGTCAAGAGGACGCTCGGCGAGCTGGAGCGGGAGCTGGACGGGCGCTTTTTCCGCACGGGGCGGTCCTATATCGTGAATCTGCAGTTTGTGAAAAAGATCACAAGATCGCAGATCGTCCTGAAGGACGGGGCGCAGATCCCGCTCCCGAGAAGGGCATATGAGGACATCAACCGCGCGATGATACGGTATTTTTGACGGGGGGCGGGCGGCGCGATGTGTTTTCCGCAGACGAGCGTTTACACGGCGTTTCTGTAACTGACTGTTTCTGTAACTGATTGTTTCTGAATAGATTTTTAGAGGGGCGGCAATGTTTTTACTGGACAAAATGATCGACAAACGCATCGCGGCGTACCAGAGCGAACTGCTGACGACGCACTATGCAGAGGTGGAGAATATGTACCGCCAGATGCGCGGGTGGCGGCACGATTACCGCAACCACATACAGGTGCTCAAAAGCTACGCTGACATGGGGGCACTCGATGATATCAGGCGCTATCTGGACGCGCTTGACACCGATCTGAACACGGTGGACGTGGCGTTAAAGACAGGAAATAAGATGACGGACATCATCGTGAACAGCAAGATCTCGCTGGCAAAGTCGAAGGAGATCGCCGTGACGGCGGACGCGCATGTGGCGGTGGCGCTCACGACAGCGGAGATCGATCTGTGCATCATCATCGGGAACCTTTTTGACAATGCGATCGAGGCGAGCATGGCACTGCCGAAGGAGGAGCGGATGATACGCGTCTATATGGATATGAAAAACACGCAGCTCTACATGTCTTTCACCAACAGAACCGCCGTTAAGAAACAGCGCAAGGAAAACGGGCGTTTTCTGTCCACGAAAGGGCATGGGCACGGGTACGGCCTGGTGCGGATCGACACGATCATCGAGCGCTATCAGGGCTATATCCGCAGGAACAGCGAGGATGGCGCTTTCACCACGGAGATCCTGCTGCCGCAATAATATATTTTTCGTCCCCCCGGATGTGCAATTCGTCCCCGGATTGCACTCGCGGGGATTTTTTGTGTTATGATGTGGCTGACTGATCAATAATGAATATAAAATGAAATTGAAAGTTTTGAGAACACATTGAGAACACATGGAGGAGACAATGTTCAGAAAAACCAAAAAAGAAGAAAAAAGGAAAAAATACGGTGTGCTGGGAAATGCGCTTTTTATGCTGCGGGAAGCGAAGGAGAACCTGCCGAGTGTCATCTGGTTTGCCGTGCTGGACGGCCTGATCGCAGTGGCGGTATCCGTGATCGAGCTGTATGTGGCGCCGTCGATCTTAAAAGAGCTTGAGACGCACGGCACGCTGTCCGGGCTGCTGTACACAATCCTGTTTTTTACGGTGAGTATCACGACAGCCAGCGCAGTGCAGGCGTATGTAAGGCAGAATATGCGATTTGGGCGGATCGAATTGCGGGATCATATCGTGACCCAGGTCCGGTACAAGATGAGCACAAGCTCCTACCCGCTGCGGGAGAGGCAGGAGTTTATCAATCTGCTTGCCAAGGCGCACGATGCACTCAATGATAACAATAAGGCATCGGAGGCGATCTGGACGACCTTCACAGGGTTTGTGCAGAATATACTGGGTTTTGCGATCTATCTGTACCTGCTCAAGCGTGTGGATCCGGTTGTGATCCTTGTGACAGTGACAACTGCAGTCCTGGGGTATCTGGTCAATTATGGCGCGAACGAGTGGAACTATCGCCACCGGGAGGAAGAGGAGGAGATCTGCAAGTGTGTCATGTACGTTCAGGATGAGGCGCAGAACCGATATCTGGCGAAAGATATCCGCATCTTTGGGATGCGGGAGTGGCTTTGCGGGCTGCATGAAAAATACATGCGGCTGTATCTGGACTTCTGCGGGCGGAGGGAACGGCGGTATTTTGCGGCGGATCTGACGGATCTCATACTGGGGATTCTGCGCAATGGCATCGCATATTTTTATCTGCTTTACATGGTGCTGGGCGGTAAGATAGGTGCCGCGCAGTTCCTGCTGTATTTCGCGGCGGTCAGCGGATTTACCACATGGATCAGCGGGATCATGGAAAATGTGTCCACGCTCCACAGACAGGGGCTGGAACTGGAAGCTGTCCGGGAATTTCTGGATCACGGGGAACTGTTCTGCATGGAGGAAGGCATACCGCTCCGCCAGGAGCCGGGAAAGGCGTACACGATCGAGCTGCGGGATGTGAGCTTCCGGTACAGCGGCTCTGGGACGGAGCCGTCAAAGGAGGTGTTCTCCCACCTGGATCTCACGATCTGTCCGGGCGAGAAGCTTGCGGTGGTGGGGTTGAACGGGGCGGGCAAGACAACACTGGTCAAGCTGATCTGTGGTTTTTATGATCCGGACGAGGGCGAGGTGCTGCTGAACGGTGTCAACATCAAGGTGTATAACCGCAGGGATTACTACCGGCTGATCTCCGGTGTGTTCCAGGAGTTCTCCGTGATCGCGTCAACCATAGCGGTCAATGTAGCGCAGGATGCGCGAAAGATCGACATGGAAAAGGTTATTGACTGCGTGGAAAAGGCGGGGTTGAAAAAGAAGATCGAGTCCCTTCCCGGGAAGTATGATACGAAGCTGGACAGATATGTCTTCCCGGAGGCTGTGGAGCTTTCCGGGGGAGAGCTGCAGCGGCTGATGATCGCGAGGCTGCTGTACAAAGACAGTCCGATCGTGGTGCTCGATGAGCCGACTGCCGCGCTCGATCCGATCGCGGAGAGTGACATTTACCAGAAGTACAATGAGCTGACGGAGGGGAAGAGCGCGATCTTTATCTCCCACAGGCTTGCGTCCACCCGCTTCTGCGACAGGATCCTGCTGATCGAGGACGGGCGGATCGCGGAGGAGGGCACGCACGAGGAACTGCTTGCAAACGGAAAGCGCTACATGGAACTTTTCGAGATGCAGAGCAGATATTATCAGGAGACAAAGCCCTGTTAAAGTGCTGATCGGACTTTGCAGGAACGCAGGGAGGATAGGATTGATATGAACGAAGAAATTGAAAAAATGACCTGGAAAGAAAAGTTCTGGCTGAGCAGGCGGGCGTTTCTGCTGTGGTACAGGGAGTGCCCGGCGCTGTTTGCGTCAACGGCACTGCACTGCCTGCTCAATGCGGTGTTTCCATATATAACGCTGTATTTTTCGGCACAGTTCCTAAATGAGCTGGCGGGGGCGCGGCAGAAGGAGATGCTGGTACAGAAGATCGTGATACTGCTCGCGGCGGAGGCTGTTGTGCTGCTGCTCAGGGCAGTGGCATTTCGCTGGAAGAACGCGCTAACCTGCATTTATTTCTATGATCGCAAGAGACAGTTTGAAAAACTGCTGTCCATGGATTTTTGCGACGCGGAGTCCTCCGATACGCAGGCGCTGCTGCGCGAGGTGCAGCAGACCTCAAAGTGGAGGAATTATGGTGTGCGGAGGGTGTACACACAATATCAGCAGTTTCTGGAAGCGCTGTTTCAGCTGCTGGGCGGGATCACCCTTTCCGTCTCCTTGTTCCGTCTCCCGGTCCGGGCAGACGCGGGCTGGCTTGTCATGCTCAACCACCCTGGGTTTATCGGGCTGCTCGCGCTGCTCCTCTGCGGTGTGACACTGGTCTCGCCGTGGCTGGAGACGATCGGCAGGAAGTGTGTGCTCCAATGCGACGAGGAGCTCAAGCAGGGCAACCGATTTTTTAATTTTTTTGGCGCTCTGATGAGTGAGGATAAGCGTGCGCTCGATGTGCGGTTGTACGGTCAGGAGCGCTTTTTTGACCAGCTGAGTACGATCCAGAATGATTTCGGGGTACACTCGAAGATCGCCCGGTTTTCGAGGGGGCGGATGGGGATCGCGATCGCGGCGTCAGCAGCGGTATCGAGGATCTTTGGCGGGTGTATCTATCTCTTTGTCTGCCTGAAAGCGTGGGGAGGTGCCTTTGGCATCGGCTCCGTCACACAGTATATAGGAGCGGTCACTGCGATGTCGGGCGGGATGGCGAAGCTTTTGGAGCTGGCAGGAGATGCCGGCATCAACGCCTGTTATCTGAGACGGGAATTTCTGTTTCTGGATATTCCAAACAGGATGTATCAGGGTTCGCTCACGGTGGAGAAGCGCTCAGACAAAAATTACGAGGTGGAGTTTCGCGATGTGAGTTTCCGCTATCCGGGCAGCGAGGTGTATGCGCTGAGAAGTGTGTCCCTGAAATTCAGGGTCGGTGAACGCCTCGCGCTGGTCGGGCAGAACGGTTCCGGCAAGACGACTTTCATCAAACTGCTGTGCCGTCTGTACGATCCGACGGAAGGAGAGATCCTGCTGAACGGGATCGATATCCGAAAGTATGATTACAAGGAATATATGGAGGTGTTCTCCGTGGTATTTCAGGATTTTGAGCTGCTTGCCTACTCTGTGGGGCAGAATATCGCTGCCAGTGAGACGTACGACAGGGATCGGGCGGAGAGCTGCTGCCGCAAGGCTGGCTTCTGGGAGCGCGTGGAGACGATGCGGCAGGGACTCGACACGATATTGTACAAGAATCTGTCGGAGGACGGTGTGGAGATTTCCGGCGGAGAGGAGCAGAAGCTTGCGATCGCG
Organism: uncultured Lachnospiraceae bacterium; assembly: GCA_910588595.1. Classification (GTDB taxonomy): domain Bacteria; phylum Bacillota; class Clostridia; order Lachnospirales; family Lachnospiraceae; genus COE1. Next base: position 24,126 of record CAJUQU010000018.1, read on the forward strand.
CGCGCCATGTACCGCGATGCGGCATTTTTGATCCTGGACGAGCCGACCGCCGCGCTCGACCCGATGGCGGAGTATGAGCTCTACACGCGTCTGAATGAGATCGTGGAGGACAGGACGGCGATCTATATCAGCCACCGCCTTTCCTCCTGCCGCTTCTGCGATGAGATCATTGTCTTTCATGAGGGCAGCATGGTGCAGCAGGGGGATCACGGGACGCTGCTAGCGCAGGCGGGCGGCAAGTACAGCGAGCTCTGGAACGCGCAGGCGCAGTACTATGTTGCCGACGCGCAGTGACAGTCTCTGCCGCCTGCGATCCTGATGGTTATCATGAGACTGTCTCCCGCAGTCTCTCTACAATGCTCTGCTTTTCGACAGCGTTCAGGACTGGCAGCGGAAGCAGTGTTCCGACCAGGAGCAGTACCGGGATCGTGAGAGTGAGCGGCAGCAGTGTGAAACGGTACGTGAAGAACCATATGCTCTTAGCGATCGTGCCGGCGAGCAGCGCCGATGCGGCTGCCCCCAACACGATGGACATCAGCCCTGCCGATGCGGTGTAGAGCAGTCCCTCGATGACCAGCATTTTCCGTAGCTGCCTGGTCGTCATGCCGACGGACTGGAGCATGGCAAACTCGCGTCTGCGCGTGAGGATACTGGTGAGCATCGAGTTGACAAAATTCAGCACGCCGATCATTCCGATGATGAGGCTCAGCATGCCGCCGACCAGCATCACCGTGTCGCGCAGTCCCTCGAATTGTTTTGCGTAGGTACTCCTGGATGAGTATGCCATCGTCGGTTCCACGCTCTCGGTATAGTTTTGCAGGAACGTCTCCATCGATGCCTCAAAACCGTCCGCGATATCATACACGTACATCATCGTGCCGGGATTTGCGGTCATGGTCTTATAGATGTCGGCGGGCAGATAGTAGGAGTGCGGAAAGAGTATGCGGCACGAGTTGGTAAAGTTGTTGACTGCGACTTTTGCCATGACTTCGTACTGGTATTCTGTGTACTCATTTTCGGCTGCACTCTCGCCGTTTCCTCTGTAATTGCAGAGTGTCACAGTATCTCCGATCTCGTAGTGAGATGTGTACCACTCGGGCTGGTGGTTGTCGTCCAGATAGACACCTTCGAGAATATAGTTGCCGGTCATTAACTTTTCATAGTCGATCTCACCTTCCAGAACCTGCAGATTGCCGAGCGGAAAGTCCTCCAGACCATAGACTGCGCAGGCATAGTTTCCGCTGTTATCTATGTTGTCAGCCCATGTGGGTGTTTCGTTTTCGCGCGGTTTGACCCTGAAACATTCGGCGTCCATGATATCCGCGAAAAAGCGCCCGCCCCTCTGAAATCCTTCCTGCTGCTCGATCGAGGCGATCATGCTGTCTGTCACGGTGTCATCGTTCCCGCGGTACATATAATTGACGAGGCTTGCGTGGGAGACGAGATAATCTGTCTCGACAAAGGTCGACAGGTACTTCTCCATGTCAAAACCGATGCTGAGTGTGTAGACCGTGTTGAACAGCACCAGCGACATTGACATCGACACGATCACGAGTGTCGTGCGCGTTCTGTTCCTGCCCAGGTTTGCCATCGCCATGCCGGTGATCTTTGCACCGTTTCGCGCCGTGCGGCTTTTCCTTTTGACAGTTGTATTGTCCGTGTAGCGCACGGCTTCAATGGGCGACACGCCTGCGGCGATGCGGCCGGGTTTCGATGTGCTGACTGCCACAGTGACAAGGGCAAAGACCGTGCTTCCGGCAAAGATGAGCGGGTTTGCGCTTGTGGTGAAGGTCGAGCCTGCGTAGAGGCTGGTGTTCATGAGCATCGGAACCAAAGCTGTCCCGATAAAATATCCGGCGATAAGCCCGATCGGAATGCCGATGCAGGACAGGATCGCAGCCTGCCTGCGGATGATCTTTTTGATCTGTCTGCCGGTTGTCCCGATCGTCTTGAGCAGACCGTAGAACCGGATATCCCTGGTGACGGATATCTGAAAAATGTTGTAGATGATCAGATAGCCCGTCAATACGATCAGCGAAGCCGCCGCCAGCGCGCCCATTACGGTCGGCAGATCGAAGTCAAAATTGCTGGAAAGATACGCCCAGTTGACGTTGGAATCAATGTAATCCGGGGCGTTTTCGTCCATGGAATAGCCGCTCTCCGTGATCACGCGCTCTACTTTTTTCTCCAGCCCGAATGAGTTGTGGAACATGATATAGCTGTTCGTGACGCCTGTCATTTCATAATTTTCCCGATAACTGTTGTAGAGCTCATCGATATGTGCGTCCATGTACGCCTTGGAGACGACCATGATCGATGCCATGTTGAAAGTCGGATCGGCTTCCCACCAGCCCGACAGCACAAATTCCCGCTCCGCGATCCTGCCGTCGTGAAGTTTTAGCCGAAAGGTTACAGGCGCGCCGATCTCCTCGGGAAGTCCGAGCATTTTCATCGCCATGGTGTCCATGATGATCTCGTTCTCCTTTTCGGGTTTTCGCCCGTGTGTCGGAACACAGAAGCCAAGCTCCATGCCGACATCGTTCATGTAATAGATCTCGGCGTGGCGTTTTAACAGTGCGTCGTTCTCCACACTGTCGCACATCATTCTGTTGTATGAGATCCTGTCGATCAACGGATGGTCTTTGACTGCCTCAAACTGTTCGTCCGTTATATATTTCAAATATGCCATTCCGTCGCCGCCCGCCTGGCGCATCGTCTGCTGCTGTATGTTTTCCACCAGTCCGCTGCCGACTGTGAACAGGGCAGTGAACAGGATCGCGGTGAGGGCGATCGCGATCACTGCGATGAGATTCCTCGATGCGTTGGCATTGAAACTGCGGCTGGAGAGACGGCGGATCGCCTTTTTGTTGTTTACTTCATATATTTTCATACAAACTCCTATTCGCCCGGTTCAGCGGGCACTCAAATCAAGATTAATCATTATGACCGCCAACGATTTTCCCGTCCTCGATCCTTATGATCCGGTCTGCCATCTGTGCGATCTCCTCATTGTGCGTGATCATGACCATCGTCTGTGAAAATCGTTCGCTTGTCACCTTCAAAAGCCCCATGACGTCGAGGCTTGTTTTGCTGTCGAGGTTTCCCGTCGGCTCGTCGGCTAAAATGATGGCGGGTTTCGACGCAAGTGCGCGGGCGATCGCGACGCGCTGCTGCTGACCGCCCGAGAGCTGGTTTGGCAGGCTGTTGACTTTCCCGGTGAGACCGAGCGTCTCCATGATGCTTTCGATGTGGGGGGTGTCGATCCTGTTGCCGTCGAGCTCGATCGGCAGGACGATATTTTCGTAGACGTTCAGCACGGGAACGAGGTTGAAGCTCTGAAACACAAAGCCGATCTTGCGCCGGCGGAAGATGGTCAGCGAGTCGTCCTTTAGAGAAAAGATGTTGTGCCCCTCCACCTCGACGGTGCCGTCCGTCGGTCTGTCAAGACCGCCGAGCATGTGCAGGAGCGTCGACTTCCCGCTGCCTGATGTGCCTACGATCGCGGCAAATTCGCCGTCTGCCACCGACAGGTTGACGCTGTCGAGCGCCTTGACGACCGTGTCGCCGCTGCCGTAGTATTTTCTTAGATTTGTGGTTTTTAGTATGTCCATAGTGATACCTCCTCGTATAAAACTATAGAATAGCTTTTGCTGACATATTTCCATTGGGTGTCCGTGTGCAATTGCAATCGAGTAGGGGAACGACCTTCTCCACTACTCGCGCGCCGGGCACCCGTCAGCT
>CAJUQU010000019.1 GCA_910588595.1 uncultured Lachnospiraceae bacterium
TGATTTGACAGACAGATATAATGCTTTGACAAAGGAACTTACCGTTACATTTCAGGATCTAAAAGATGTGCCGGGGTTTGTTGCAGGTGTTATCTGTTCTAGATTTTCAATACAGACTGCGGAGATCACATCCAATTATAGTCTTAAAGGATTTACGCTCGAATACCTGGATGCGATCAATTCCTATGCGGTAAAGTGGGCAAACAGCAACGCATCAGATATCAAAGCGGACATTGATGCCAACAGTAATAATGACGGAGGATTTCGATCTTCGCATGTAGATAGTAAGGGATATTTATGTGACGGTTTTGTCAAGGTTATCGGTATAGATGGCAACAACGCCAGCGGTGATCGGATGGGAGCATTCCAAAATGATACGACAATAACCACTGTAGACTTGTCTGATCAGATAAAATATATTGGCGATGACGCATTTAATGGTTGTACTGCATTGTCAAAAGCAAATTTGAATGCCAAAAATTGTACTGTGGTTGGTGACAGGGCATTTAAGGGCTGCGGAAGACTCAGTGAGATCAGTTTTACCACATCTGACGGAACATCAAGTGTGACAACATTAGGAGCGGAGGCATTTCAGGGATGTGGTGCCCTTGCAAGTGTCGATCTGCCGACCAATATACAGGTGATCGGACGTGGATGTTTTGCAAATTCGGGGCTTACAAAGTTTGCATTCGCAAGTGACACAACGGGAGAAGTAACAATTTATCCTTTTGCATTTTATGGCTGTGAGAGTCTTGGAAATGTGGACAATACATTTATGCCAAGTAAGGATGGGCTGAATTATGTCATTGGATTCGGTGCTTTTGGCCTATCGGGAACGAGCAGTAACGGAAGTATGGAGAGCTTTGAATTCCCTGCACGGATGACAAAGATCGATAATGGAAGCAGTAAGAATAAAGAGTTTGGTGACAAATCTGTCTTTGCGAGTGCGGGAGCAACGGAGGCAGATAGTGCCTATGATTATATTCTGGCAGGGCGTAAAGGTCTGAAAAATGTGATCTTCCCGGAAAATCTAAATGGAAAGATCCCGGCAAACACTTTGGCTGACTGTGAGAATCTTGAACGGGCAGTTATGGGAAAGATATCTTTCAATGACGCCGCAGGACGTAATATTGGCTATTCAGGCTTAAATCTGTTCAAGGATGTTATGTATGCAAATTTCCGTGTGGAGGGACCTGGATATCTCACGAATGGGACTGATAGAACGCAGATCAGAAAAGATACTTTGGATCTGAAAATGGGTCTTGACGAAAAAGACGGGGTCGATGATAATGGTGATCCGATCAAGGTGAAGATCGAGGCATATGTTCCGTTCATGTTCCTGGATGCGGACGGCAACAGGAGAATGGAAATAACAGTGGGAGAGAATGGAGAATATCTTGCCACGATTGACCAGATGGATGAGGAAACCCGAACAGCAAGGCTTGTCGGATATGAATTAAAGTCAAGTCAGACAGCAGGTTCCGTTAAAGACCTGGTGGTGAAGTCTGAGATCGGTGGTTATAGGATCACAAGATTGGGACCTGGATGTTTTGACAAAGTAAAAGACAGCATCGAAACGCTCACGATCGAGGACAATTCTGTTTTGAATATTGATGCGGATGCCCTGAAAGGCTCACCGAATCTCAGATTAGTCAGACTGGCGAATTCCATTGAGAGCATAGGCAGCGGTGCATTTGAGGATTGTCCCAAACTTGAAAATGTGTATTTTGGAGAACCTGTAGCAGTCAATGAGGGTGCATGGGGTTCTGTGATGAATATTGACGACAATGCGTTTAAGACGGGTTCGAAGCACTTGACATTTCATGGGGTGATCGAAAAAGATTACGCGCCTTTTGCGTATGCGATGAGTTCGACTAATACGAAGTTTAATTCGGAAAATACAAATATATGCTATAAGTCACTTGGACCAGCCAATCTGACAGTAATGCTGGATAATAATACTGGCTTGAGGACACTCATCGACTATCCTCATTTGGAGGAGATCGATGACCTGAACAAAGATATCATATCATTGATGGCAAAGCGTTTTGAGTGGGATACCGTTGCCAAGCCATATAGTATTCAAGAGAAATTCGATAGTATTTTGCGGGCTCAGGATCGGGCAACTACGGATTATACAGGTCAGTTGGAGGATGAGGAACGCGCATTGATCGATGCGGCACTACATATTTCAATACCGTCCGGCGTGGACAGCATTGATACCAAAACCTTCTTTGAATCCGCCCTGAATGAGAAGAGCAAGGAATATCTTGAATTGCTGTATGATGAAAGCGGGAAGGAGATTGTTACCAGAGCATGGAATCGGGCAATAGACACGAAAGAATACTATACGGATACAGAAGAAAAAGGTATCGTAGGAGGTCTGTTCAGCGGTTCCTTTGAGGAGGGTGCTTTTGTTGGCAGTATTATCAAAAGCGGGAAACAGTATAATGACATAGTTTACAAGGAAGACACCACAGGAGGAAATGATCACCTGACATCGATCAGTCTGCAGTCTGTGGCAGGATTACCAAAAGAGTACACATTTGACAGCTGCGAGAACTTAGCCAAAGTCGATCTGGGAAGCGAGTTGAAGGACATCGGCAAGAAGCCGTTCAGGGGCTGTACGAGTTTGTACAGTGAAGGCATCACGGGAAATGCTTACTACAAGGCAGAAAACGGTATTGTCTATGGAAGTCAGGATGTTTCTGACTACAGTGTTTTAGCGGAGTGTCTTGAGACAGCCTTTGGAAATATTGACAAGGAGCATAATCCGAATCTTGCAAATGTAAAAACGATCGCAGAGGAGGCATTTGCCGACTGTGACGGTATATCACGGGTTGATCTGACAGAGACGCAGGTCACAAGTATTCCGCAGAACTGTTTTAATGGCGCGACTTCGCTGAGTACAGTTGAATTGTCTAAAAATGTCACGAATATTGAAGAAGGAGCGTTTAGCGATATCCGGGGAACAAGAGGATCAGCGGCGGTCGATATATATATTCCAAATAGGAATTGCAATATCAGGGACACTGCATTTGATACAGATCCGAAGACAATATATACCATCCACAGCTATGAGTATACGGATAATACCAACACAGAGCAGAGTGCGGTTAAGAACTTTGCAGACGGACGTCCTAATGTGGAGTTTAGCCCTATGGGGGATGGCTATTCCGTTAAGTTTCTGGCGGAAGGCGGAAAATTAGTCAAGGAATGTTTTGTCTCAAAGGCAGGCGGAGATGTAGAGAATCCGCCACTGGCGACGGATCCGTTGTTGCAGTATGAAGGGCACATTTTCCAGACATGGAGATGGACCAACAGCGAAGGAGAAGAAATCTTAGGTGAGAAAGCATATCAGAATGTCAACGAGGACAGAAATGTATATGCGGTATATGGCATTGATCCCGGTGATTTTAAGCCGGATGGACAGGAGCATACCATAACGGTCACTGACGGTACGATTTACGGCGAGAAGACATTCAAAGTGCCAAGCGGAACTACAGTAATGGTGGTTGCGGACAATATTGACGGCAAAACGTTTAGAAACTGGTCAGAGGCGACATCTAAGTACAATAATTATTTTGGCGATGTATACAGCAAAACCACAACGTTCCTTGCACAGAATGAGGATGTTACACTGGTTGCGAACTTCATAGACGGCGTGTCTAAACCGGATCCGGATGCAACTTATACAGTGGTTGTAAATTACGGTACAGGCGGCGGCAAATTCAAAGCGGGCGACACTGTGACAATAACTGCAAACACACCGCAGACAGGTCAGACCTTTACAAACTGGACGACAGCTACGGCAGGAGTGAATTTTGCCAGCGCGACAGCGGCAACGACAACGTTTGTGATGCCGGCGTCGGATGTGACAGTCACGGCGAACTACTCGGGCGGCGGCAACAATCCAGGCGGTGATACGAACAAACCGGGCGACGACAAGAAGAAATACAAAGTTACCGTAAATTACGGTTCAGGAAGCGGTGAGTATGAGGCTGGTGCGACAGTCAATATTACAGCAAATGCGCCGGAGTCGTCCAGCAAAGTATTCTCCAGATGGACGACCAGCAATTCCGGTCTCGGATTTTCCAACGCAAACGCTGTGTCAACTTCCTTTGTGATGCCGGCGACGGATGTGACAGTCACGGCAAATTACAAGACAAGGTCGAGCAGTGACGACGACGATGACGATGATGATGACAGCCCATCAAGAAGGCCGGGATCAGATTCGAACACGAGTACAGTACCAAACAGACCTGGCAACTCGACAAACACAACAAACACAACAGGGACAACAGGTACAGTCAACAATGGTTCCAATGGAACAGGCAGCACTACAAACAATAACAATGGGAATAAGATCTATATCACGAAGAACGGTATCTCCAACACGGATGTAGCTTCCCTGGCGGTCAGCGGATCAACGGATAACTTTATTGTTAAGATCACGGAGTCACCGGAGGCGACAGCGGCAGTGGAGCAGGCGCTTACCAATGCATACGGTTCGCTGAACGGGCTGGCATACCTGCCAATGGATATCTCGCTCTACGACTCAACTGGTCGGAACAAGATCACAGACTCCACGGGATTGAACATCACAGTGACGATGCCGATTCCGGATGTGCTGATCCAGTATGGCGGAAATGCGCGTGTCGCAGCGGCAGATAACGGAAATCTTGTGCAGCTTACACCGAGGTTTACGACGATTGACGGCATTGCATGTATCTCATTTGTTCCGCCGCACTTTTCACCGTATGTGATCTATGTGGACACCAATAATCTGATCGCGGGGCAGATGCTTGACGCTACACCGGCGACAGGTGATCCGATTCATCCCAAGTGGTTTGCGGCAATCGGTATGGCATGCGCTTCGATCTTACTGTTTGTCTTCAGTGACGGACGGAAACGCAAAAAATACAGGGCAGCATGATAACAGAACAAGCTAAGGAACTGTCGAGAGACAGTTCCTTAGAAAGAGGAGACCACTATGAAAAAAATGAACATGGTAAGACCTACCATTGCTATTGCAAGTTTGGCAGTACTGGGAATCCTTGCGCTTGTGACTTTTGCCAGGGGAATCGGCGGCGGTGTGACAGCCGCGGAGGATGATAGATTCCGCATCAACGGAACGACATTGACCAAATATCTGGGAACTGACACCTATGTCAGCATTCCGGATACCATAACGGCGATCGGTGACGAAGCTTTCTCGGGAAATGAGACATTGACCAGTCTGACGATTCCCGATTCTGTCACCCAGATCTCATACAATGCATTTAAAAACTGTACGGCACTCACGCGGGTGATCATTCCGGACAGTGTGGAAAAAGTAGGTCCAGGGGCATTCGAGGGCTGTACGGAACTGACTTCTGTTGAGATAGGAGAAAATGTAAGTTCATGGGGATCAGGGGTGTTTGCGAACTGCAACAGTCTCGCGGCGGTCTCGATCGACACGGATAACGAGTACCTGACATACTATAACGGTGCGATATACAATGGAAATATGACAATGCTTTATCAGGTGCTTCCGGCGCGCGAAGGAGATAATTATGTGATGCCGGATACAGTGGAGAGCATTGATACCTATGCATTCTGGAACCTGCAGAATGCAAAAAATGTGATGGTTTCAGATAAAGTTGCAGGCATTCCCAAACAGGCGATGTCGAGCATGGGAAGTGTTGAGAATGTTGTGATCCAGAATCCGACAACCGGGATCGGCGAAAAATCCATTGCAAACAATGCGAATCTGAAACAGGTCGTGATACCTGCATCGGTGGTGAACATAGACAGAAAGGCATTTGCCGGAAGTCCCAATATGAAGATCTACACGACCAAGTCCAGCACGGCAGATACTTTTGGCAGAAACAATAATATTCCGGTAATTTACGAGGCGGAGTATCCAACGGACTTTATGGACAGCAACACAGGACTGGAGGAGAAACCAAACGTAGGGGATGGAAGCAGTACAACACCCGGCACAACGGCGGATGATCAGCAGACGACAGGAAACAGTACAGGCAGCACAGGAAACGATCAGCAGACAACGCAGAATCCTTCCGGAATTCAGGGAACCGAGGGCTATGTCCATCCGCTGGATGTGCCCGAGGAGAAGGATGTCATCGGTAAGACAGTGATCGTGGCGGGCAAGGCGGTCGTATTGATGGATAATCATAAGGGACAGGTGTATGGGATCCCCAATAGCGTGGCAGCGGATGTTGTGACGGAGGATTCTGAGGATCAGACACAGACTTCGATCACAGTGACCGTTGAGAGCAGCAATAGTGCGGACGATGACAGTATAGCACAGCGGAAATTTTATAAGCAGAAGAATCTGACAGAATATACTATCGATGAAACGATTGAAAAGATAGGACGGCTGGCTTTTTCGGAGAGCGGTCTAAAGGCGATCGTCATTCCGGACAATGTTACGGAGATTGAGTACGGTGCATTTATGTCATGCGCAAATCTTGCGGATGTGACGATTCCAGATACCGTTGCGGCGATCGGCACGAAAGCCTTTGAGGGGACTGCATGGCTGGACAGCTGGAAAAAGGGTGAGGGTGATGATGATTTCCTGATCGTCGGCGATGGGATCCTGCTGGCATACAGAGGTAGTGCGGAACACGTGGAGATCCCTGATGGCGTGAAGCAGATCGGGTCGGAGGTATTTAAGGGGCATTCGGAGATACTTGACGTGGCGGTTCCGGCATCGGTGGAGAAGATCTGTGCTGAGGCGTTCCGCAATTGCGGCTCCCTGACTGGCTTGACTGGCTGCGAGGGACTGAGGACAGTTGTGCGCGGGGCATTCTATGGTACACAGATATCAGAGGATGATTTTAAGAAATAATAAGTTAAAACCGGAGATGACAGAATGGAAAAACTTTTTTGGGGAATGGTAGGTGGATGCACAGTTGCATTTGCGATCCTTCTGGGGATGTATCTGAATAAGGCGGGAGTGATCGGTGCGGAGCCGGAAACTGCGACGGAGCTCGTCTCGGAAACTGAGACAGAAACAGAAACTGAGGGGGGACTGCTGGTAGAAAACGGTGAGCTTCCCGCCGATATACAATCACTGATCGAGGATTCACAGACGAATTACTCCCAGGCAATGAAAGTATTTGAGGATGAATCGTCAGAAGCTGCTTCGAGGGAGGCGGCAGAGACGCAGAAAACAATGACAAGTTCCGGATCGACACCAGGCACATCGGACAGCAATCCCAAGACCAACGGTTCCGTGGATGCAAACAGGAACGACAACCATGACTATTTCCTGGAAAGTCCCACTGAGCAGGAAGAGGAATCGGAGTCAGAATCAGAGGAGGCAAGTACGGAACAGTTTAAACCGGAGGAGAAAAAGAGCAGCGAGTATGAGTATACCTTGTTTCAGGATCACGTCGCGATCAAGAAATATGTGGGAAGTGCAGCGACACTTGATGTTCCCGATACGATAGATGGCCAGCCTGTCACGGAGATATTGGATTCAGCGTTTGCAAGCTCTAAAACACTTGTTCGAATAACGCTTCCGGACACTGTTGTGAAGCTGGGGAAAAATGTGTTCAAGAGCAGTGAGTACCTGGTGGATGTCACGTTGCCGGATCAGTTGAACGAGATGGGTGAGGGTGTCTTTGACAGCTGCTCAAAACTTGCGCGGGTCACGATACCCGACGGAGTGACAAGGATAGGCAAAAAGACGTTTAACGAGTGCACGGATCTCCGCACGATCAAGCTTACAAATGATATCGAGATCATCGAGGAACAGGCGTTTAACAACTGTGCAAAGATGGAGCTCACGAAACTGCCATCGTCGCTGAGGAGAGTGGATAAGGAAGCATTTACAGGCTGTGCGAAAATGACATTGACAAAGTGGCCCACCGATCTTGAGTTTATCGGTGAGAGTGCCTTTGAGGGATGTACGGCGATCACTTTTGTAAAGCTTCCCGGCACAATGAAGACAATGATGGCAAATGCATTTCAGGGATGCACAGGTATAGAGACGCTTGAGATCAAATCAGGAATCGAAGCGATTCCCGAGACGGCATTTTCAGGATGCACAGGCATTAAGGAAGTGACATTCCCGAAATCTGTGATCAGCATTGGCGATAATGCATTTTCAGGATGTACGGCGCTTGAGAGTGTATCGATACCCAAGAATACACTCAGCATTGGTTCTTCTGCGTTTTCGGGTGCTGTATTTACAGAGGTAACGATCAGTTCAAAGTGTTCTTATCAGACAAATTCGTTCCCTGAAAAGGCAAAGATCGAGAATTATTAAGGACAGGGGGATATAATATGCGAAGAGGTTTTAGAAAAACAGCAGCGATATTGATGGCAGCAGCAGTATTATTTTCGCCTGTATGTACAAGTGCGGTGGCTTATGCCAAAGGACCGACATACACAGCACTGCAGGATGTATACTACACGAAGGACAACTGTGTGGTGTACGCGGAGCCTGCATATACGTCCATGGTCCTCACGACACTAAACGCAAACCTCCCGGTGAAGGTGATCGGTGCGTACTCCAACGGATGGTATCGGATCGACATCGGAGTGATCTGTTATGTCAAGATGGACTCCCTCACTTCGGCAGGCGCCATCGGGATCAAGAACAATGAGGACAGCCAGATCGCTGATGCACAGAGGACAGCGGCTGAGCTGGGGTATGAGTTTGTATATCTGACCTTAAATAAACAGAAGGTCATCAAAAAGGATATCTATAACAGCTATGTGGGTAAGAAGGTGATCTTGTATGCCAAGATCGACGATGAGCTCGGTGTGTCTTTCAAGATGCTTTATGAGGATAAGATCAAGAATGACATTGATCTGAAAGTGACTAAGACATCATCGGTTGACAGTGAGGGTGCAAGGACAGTGCAGTACCTGTTTAACAACAGTGTCGAGTTAAAGGGGCAGCTTGCGATATTCCAGTTTAAGACAGGGTATGATATGGCGGTTGACATCTATCCGTCCGATGTGGATACAGGCGAGTTTGTGATGATGAATACATATTACACAGAGTTCAGCGAGTTTGCCTATGCTCCGATCACACAGGTAGCGGATATCATGATCGTAGATACAGAGATTCCAAATTCCCTGACAGAGGGTCAGAGGGCGGTCATGGCAGACCTCAGAAAGGGTATCAAGTATCAGAGCGATGACACGAAAGAGTACAGAAATACGGTTGTTCATGGCAAACTCCGCAAGGACACAGAGTATGTGGATTATGAATATTAGGGACTTGGAGTGAAGGATAAGGTTTGGTGATCTTATCCTTTATTTTATGTTTGGGTTGCAACTTTGTATAATGTATGCTATGATTTCAATGGAAAGCGCATGAACTGTATCAAGTCGAACGATACAGTTTAAGGTTCAGGGGGAGATCATAAGAAACAGTATAGGGGGATGAAATGGCAGAGGTATCGCGTCAAAAAGATAGATCCAAACCGGTCATTGTCGTGAAGGATCTATATAAGGTATATCGGATCGGAGAGAACAGGGTGCGTGCCCTGAACGGAGTGAGTTTTAGTATCAACCGCGGGGAGTTCTGTGCGATCGTAGGTACATCTGGTTCAGGGAAATCGACGCTTCTGAATATGCTTGCCGGGCTGGAGAAACCGACTAAAGGTGAGATCATCATCACCGGAGAGCATATGGAGACGAAAAACGAGAATCAGCTCGTGCGGTTTAGGAGAGAACATATCGGGTTCATTTTTCAGTCTTTTAATCTGATGGGAACGATGAATGCGGTGGAGAATGTCGCACTTCCGCTGACTTTTCAGGGCGTGTCCAAGAGGGAGCGCACAAAGAGAGCCAAAAAGATGGTACATATGGTAGGGCTTGACAAATATTGGGACCACAGGCCCAATCAGATGTCAGGCGGACAGCAGCAGCGTGTCGGCGTTGCCAGGGCGCTTGTGGTGAACCCTGAGATCATCTTTGCGGATGAGCCGACTGGAAATCTCGATTCCAACACATCCAGGGAGATCATGAGTCTGATGCAGAATGTCGTGCGGGAGCAGAAACGCACGCTGATCATGGTAACACATGACAATACATTGGCAGGTTTTGCGGACAAGATCATACGGATCGTCGATGGTAAGATCGTCGATATGGTGGACAACACGGGGAATACAAAGGCGGAAGAAGAGAAAAGTAAGGAAATCGCTGTGGAAAAAGGGGAGTAAAGCACTCAGGAATGGAGGAAAAGTATGAAAAAATTGAGAAAGGTACTGTTGCTGTTGTTGATGACAGTACTGTTGTGTGGGAATACGCTGATCGTCTCGGCGGACGAAGATGAGACAAATATTGATTCGGATAACAACACTTCAAACGACAGTCCCGGAGATCAGTATGCGTCGGACGCATGGAAGGAGCAGGTCAGGAAGCAGCTGAACCGCTACTATAGTGATCTGAAGATCCTCTACAAGCTGACAGATGACCAGATCAGGCGCATGGATAAGATCTATAATAGTGCCATGACTTACATGAAGAATGCCGGGCTCACGATGTCCGAGCTGACCAGCTACGAGTCCTCGGTGGAGGGATACCTGTCAGAGATCGCTAAGGAAGCGCGCCCTACAAGTACACAGAAGTTTCTGATGCTCTCCAATGAGGTGCCGATCACGAGTGCAAACTATGGGGAACAGGCATTTGTGGTACTGTCGCTGATCAATCTCGGCAAGGCGGATGTCACAGATGTGGTGGTGACGCCAACGGTATCGAACGACAAAGCAAAGTGGCCTTTTGATATCAATCAGGCGTATGATGCGCAGATGATACAGATAATACAGGCGGCAGATGACACAGTGGACGCATATAATAAGCGTATGGATATTGGGTGGCTTTTCAATGTTAGACCGGATGTGCTGACTGGCTGTTATCCATTGCCGTTTCATGTGACGTATTATGAGAATGGCATACTGGCAGAGACAGATATCACTACCTATATCAATATCAAGGGTGCCGATCCCGAGAAAAAACTGATCAAAGATCCTGATGATGATCAGGATGACAAGAAAACAGCAAATCCGCGTATCATTGTAACAGGCTACAGCACTGACCCCGGGGAAGTCTATGCAGGATCGACTTTCAATCTGACGGTGAGTGTCAAGAATACATCCAGGGAGACCGCGGTTGAGAACGTGCTTTTTAATATGGAAGCGACTGTGGAGGGCAAGGATGCGGACGCGACGTATGCTGCATTCCTGCCGACATCGGGTTCGAGTTCTGTGTACAAGGAGAGGATCGCGCCAGGCGAGACTTATGACATGAGTATAGAGATGGAGGCGAAGTCGGACCTTTCCCAGAAGCCATACGTGCTCACGGTAAATATGAAGTATGACACGGAGGATCAGGTCAATCTGTCCGATGTCGCGCATGTGTCAGTGCCGATCAAGCAGGAAGCGAAGCTTGACACGGGAACGGCGGAAATCATGCCGGAGTCGATCGCAGTCGGCGAGCAGTCCAACGTCATGTTCAGTATATTTAATACTGGTAAGACGACGCTGTTCAATGTAAAAGTCAATTACGAGAGCGACACAGTTGACAGCGGTGTCACATATCTTGGAAATATCGCGCCCGGGAACACAGGAAACGTTGATTCCATGTTGACAGGGATTGCACCTGATATGGGCACAGGGATTGTCAAAGCGGTTATTACATACGAGGATGAGGCGGGAAACGAGACGCGCTATGAGAAGGACCTGAATCTGCAAGTGTATGAGATGAACTTTGATGAAGGTATGATGGAGGACATTTCCATGGAGCCCGTAGTAGATGAGAGTGCCCAAAAAGGAATCCCTCTGATTGCGATCATCGGTATTGCGGCAGCGGTTGTTGTACTGATCGTGATCATTATTGTCATAGTCTCAAAGAGGAGAAAGGCAAAGAAACAAAGAGAAGATATGGATTTGCTGGATGGGGATGATGAATAATGAAATTCTTTGATTTACTGCGTATGAGTGTCTCCAATCTGTGGAAACGCAAGCTTCGTACGGTTCTTACCGTGCTGGGGGTTGTCATTGGCATCACCTCGATCGTCGTCATGATCGCACTCGGAAACGGGCTCAAGCAGAGCATGCTGGACAATTATTCCAATTACGATTCCATGACACAGATCCAGATCTATTCTGGAGGATACTACTATTCATCGAGCAGCAGCCAGGATGAGGATAAGCATCTTGACGATGCGCTTGTCCAACAGATCCAGTCCATGGAGCATGTCGAGGCGGTCTATCCAAAGCTGAATTTTTCCGCCATTGCGAAAGTGGGACTGTACAGGGGCTATCTGGATATATACGGAGTTACACAGGAAGAGCTTGCGACGATGGATATTCCCATAGCAGAGGGCAGCCTGCCGGAGGCGGGTAACGAGCTCAAGTTTTTCTATGGGAATAATGTGCTGATGAACTTTGATGTCGAAAAGACAAATGTATCACCCTGGTGGGAAAACAATGAGATGCCGGATGTGGACTTGATGAATGACTCAATCTTTGTGATCTTTGATACAGATGCGTACTGGGGTTCACAGGGGGGAGGCTCCGGCGACAACAACACACCTGTCAAGCAGCCTAAAAAATATCTCATAGAGGCGTGCGGTATGATGGACGGAGAGTTTGGCGATTGGGGAAATAGATACGGGCAGAGCGTACTTTGTGATATGGATGCGCTGAAGGCAGAGTTAAAACGCGTATTTAAGAAAAATCCAATACCGGGACAGCCGACCAGAAAAAACGGAAAACCCTATAATGAGCTGTTCTATTCGGAGATGGTTGTTCAGGTGGATGACATGGCGAATGTGACGGCTTTGACCGAAATGATCAACGACATGGGATACAATGCGAACAGTTCTGTGGAGTGGATCCAGCAGCAGATCGACAGTATGAATATGATACAGGCAGTGCTCGGAGCGATCGGTGCCGTGGCAATGCTGGTGGCAGCGATCAGCATCACCAACACGATGATGATGTCCATCTATGAGCGGACAAAAGAGATCGGGGTGATGAAGGTGCTCGGCTGTGATATCCGAAACATACAGGGGCTGTTTCTGATGGAGGCGGGTTTTATCGGCTTTATCGGCGGCGTGGTCGGCGTCGGATTCAGTTTTGTGCTGAGTCTTGCGATCAATGGGCTGGTGGCTGGGAGTGACGCCACTGCCAATATGGGTATCTCAGGTGCGATCTGCAGGATCCCGCTGTGGCTGAGTCCGCTTGCAATCGTATTTGCGATCGTTATAGGCATGATCGCAGGGTTTATCCCATCACTCCGCGCGATGCGGCTGAGTCCGCTCGCGGCGATACGAAATGAATAAGGCTTTACAGGAGGCTTCTCAAAACGAGGAGCCTTTTTGTGTACTTTAGGGCATTCCTGTCATATATTAATGTGAAGATACAACGTGATTGTCTGCATGGAGCACTTGCCAAACATGCTTCTGGGATGGTTACAGAGGGAATGAAGATGGATAGAGTACGCAGAATGACTGGTTGTGATCAAAGGGAAACGGCGCCCTACACAGGCAGGGGTGTCTATGTGGCAGTTTTGGACAGCGGGGTTGCGTCACACCCGGATCTGAGAGGGAGAGTAGCGGCTTTTAAAGATTTTGTGCTGGATAAAAGAATGTATTATGATGATAACGGACATGGGACACATGTGTCCGGGATCCTGGGGGGGAGCGGTGCGGCATCCAAGGGCAGATATCGCGGGATAGCCCCGGAGTGCACATTTATATGCGGCAAGGTGTTGGACAATAAGGGTGGAGGCAGCCTGAAAAATCTTACCAGCGGATTGATCTGGATATCAGAACTGATCAGAAAATATCCGATTAGGATTCTCAATATATCGATCGAGATGGAATCGGAGGATGGGATCGACCCAAAGGACTGGGAAGAGTTTCGTAAGTATATACGATATCTGTGGGACAGGAACATTATGATCGTAGCGGCTGCGGGAAACAAGGGTCCCAATCCGATGACGCTGTCACCGATCGGTGAGTGCGGAGGATGTGTCTGCGTCGGGTGCCATGATGGCAATTATAAAGGAAATGGCGGCAGGCTGTGCAATGAATATTCGAGCCGGGGACCCGGGAAGGATACGACGATCACAAGTATACTCAATCCCTTGAAAAAGCCGGATATCGTGGCGCCGGGAACGGATATCGTCTCCTGTAATTACCGATATGGCATAAAACCGTACATAGCCAAGAGCGGGACGTCGATGTCGGCGCCGATCGTGAGCGGCGCCTGTGCGCTGTGTCTGCAGAAGTATCCGCAGCTGACCAATAAAGAGCTTCGGAGGCTGCTACTGGGATCTGCAGCGGATCTGGGGCAGAGCTGGAGCGTGCAGGGAGCTGGGATGCTGCAGATTGACAGACTTTTCGCACAGGCGGAGCTGATGTATTAAATAGATTTGTTGCATGTCGGACACGATCGGTTTATCGAACAAATAAATATTGACAAGGACTGTATAATTGTATACAATAATGCATAAATACAAAATGTACATCTGATCGGAATCTCACGAGAATATTACTAAGCTGTATGGGATCCTGGACAGAGGCGATAAGAACGGAGGACGATGAATATGGCAAACAACAATGAGTACTTTGAAAACCTGCCGATCACCATGAATGAACATAATAATCTATTGCGGATCGAGGAGCACATGTATCAGCTGCAGGATGTGGAGAAACCCAACGCATTCCGCAATATGTTCCCCTATGATGAGATACCAAAGATACCGTTCAATGACAGGGTTGTTCCGCACAACATGCCCAAGGAGATCTGGATCACAGATACGACATTTCGAGACGGGCAGCAGTCGAGGGCGCCGTACAGCACAGAACAGATCGTCGCGATCTACGACTATCTGCACAGACTTGGCGGTCCAAACGGCATGATCCGGCAGAGCGAATTCTTCCTGTACAGCCAGAAGGACAGAGATGCGGTATACAAATGCATGGAGCGCGGTTATCAGTTCCCGGAGGTTACATCGTGGATCCGTGCGAGCAAGGAAGACTTCAAGCTGGTAAAAGAGATCGGTATGAAGCAGACGGGTATTCTCGTCAGCTGTTCCGATTATCACATTTTCTTGAAACTGAGGATGACAAGACGTCAGGCGATGGATCACTATCTGTCCGTTGTGCGGGATTGTCTCGATGAGGGCATCAGTGTGCGCTGCCATCTTGAGGATATCACGAGGGCGGATATATATGGTTATGTCGTGCCGTTCTGCCAGGAGCTCATGAAGCTGTCAGAGCAGTACAAGCTTCCGATTGTGGTGCGCGCCTGCGATACCATGGGGTACGGCGTAAACTATCCGGGTGCGGTTATCCCAAGAAGTGTGCAGGGGATCATCTATGCGCTCCACACACATGCCGGCGTTCCGCATAAGTGGATCGAGTGGCATGGACACAATGACTTCTACAAGGCGGTCACAAACTCGACGACGGCGTGGCTGTACGGCTGTTCCGGCGTCAACACATCGCTTTTTGGCATCGGGGAGCGCACGGGTAACACACCGCTCGAGGCGATGATCTTTGAGTATGCACAGCTGAAAGGCACGCTCAACGGCATGGACACGACAGTGATCACGGAGCTTGCAGAGTATTATGAGAAAGAGATCGGATATCACATACCGGAGAGGACACCTTTTGTCGGCAAGAATTTCAATGTCACCAGAGCGGGGATCCATGCGGATGGGCTGCTCAAAAACGAAGAGATCTACAATATCTTTGACACTGAGAAATTCCTCAACAGACCAGTGCTGTGTGCTGTATCCAACACATCAGGGCTTGCGGGCATCGCACATTGGATCAACACGTACTACAGGCTTAAGGACGATGAGAAGATCAGCAAGTCCTCCGAGCTGGTGGCATATGTGAAGACGTGGGTGGACGCGGAGTACGAGAGCGGCAGGGTTACGGTCCTGACGGACGATGAACTGCTTGCCGTGATCGGGGAAGGCTGTGCGGCGCTCGGCGTGACGATAAAGAAGGATTAGGGAGTAGGAAAGTTAGGAAAGGTTTGGTGGAGAAGTGGTAAAATGAGCGGGTATGATGTAAACCAGGACGCGTCGGACAAGTATTCTTTGCGGGGCAGGGTTTTTCGGAAGATTCGTGAGGATATCCTGGGCGGTAAGTATCAGGAGAACGATGAGCTCAGGGAGGCAGCGATCGCGGAGGAGCTCGGCGTGAGCAGAACCCCGGTGCGCGAGGCTTTCCGACAGCTTGAACTGGAAGGATTGATTCGTATCGTACCGAACAAGGGAGCGTATGTCACAGGGATTTCCGTGTCAGATGTGGCAGATATCTATGAGATCCGTTCGCTTCTGGAGGGACTGTGTGCGAGATGGGCGACGAGGAAGATCACCAAGGAGAAGATCGAAGAGCTTGAGGAGATTATCCTGTTGAGTGAGTTTCACTTGAAAAAAGAGCACTACGACCAGCTGATCGAGCTGGACAACCGTTTTCATATGATTCTGTATGAGGCGTGTGAGAGCAAGATGCTGATACATCTGCTCAAGGATTTTCACCAGTATGTGCAGAAACAGCGGCAGCAGACGCTCTCTGATCATGAGCGGAGCGCGGCAGCTGTGGCGGAGCACAAGAGCATTATGGAGGCGATTCGCGACGGAAATGACCAGCTTGCGGAGAAACTTGCAGACGAACATATTTGTAATGCTTACAGAAATATGGTAAAATGTGGTTTGAGCGAAAAACACTAAAACACTCAGAAGCGCCAGAGCGGCGTTCTTCGCGATACCAATAGGTTGATAATGAAGGAACAGGAGGAGACAAATTATGGCAAAGATTCAGATGACAACACCGCTGGTGGAGATGGACGGGGATGAGATGACCAGGATACTCTGGAAGATGATCAAGGATGAGCTGATCCTTCCGTATATAGACTTAAAGTCAGAGTATTATGATCTTGGTCTGGAGTACCGCAATGAGACGAACGACCAGGTGACGGTGGATTCTGCGGAGGCGACCCAGAAGTACGGTGTCGCAGTCAAGTGTGCCACGATCACACCCAATGCTGCGAGAATGACTGAATACAACTTAAAAGAGATGTGGAAGAGCCCAAATGGGACGATCCGGGCGATTCTGGACGGAACGGTGTTCAGGGCACCGATTCTGATCAAGGGCATCGTTCCGTATGTCAAAAATTGGACGAAGCCGATCACGATCGCCCGTCATGCATACGGTGACGTGTACAAGAATGCGGAGATCAAGGTGCCGGGAAAAGGAAAGGCGGAGCTGGTCTTTACCGCTGAGGACGGAACGGAGACAAGGGAGCTGATCCACAATTTTGACGGAGCGGGGATCATACAGGGTATCCATAATACGAAGGAATCGATCTCCAGTTTTGCGAGAGCCTGCTTTGGCTACGCGATCGACACGAAGCAGGATCTGTGGTTTTCGACAAAAGATACGATCTCCAAGAAGTACGATCATACATTTAAGGACATTTTTCAGGAGATCTACGATGCGGAGTACAAAGAGAGATTCGAGGAGCTGGGAATTGAGTATTTCTACACGCTGATCGATGATGCGGTTGCGCGCGTGATCCGTTCTGAGGGCGGATTTATATGGGCGTGCAAGAACTATGACGGCGATGTGATGTCAGACATGGTGGCGACCGCGTACGGCGACCTGTCCATGATGACTTCCGTGCTGGTCTCACCGAGCGGTGTATACGAGTATGAGGCGGCGCATGGGACAGTGCAGCGTCATTATTACAAGCACCTGAAGGGGGAGGAGACCTCCACCAACTCGATCGCGACGATCTTTGCATGGACTGGCGCACTGCGCAAGCGCGGTGAACTGGACGGGATACAGGAGCTTCGGGACTTTGCGGACAAACTGGACAGGGCATGTATCAAGACCGTCGAGGACGGAAAGATGACAAAGAGCCTATCGCTGATATCCACCTGTGAAAATCCGGTAATACTGAACAGTCTGGATTTTATCAAGGCGATCAGGGAGACGTTTGACGCGTTGTGATCGTTGAGATCCGGCGGCAAAAAGGTGTAAAGTACTGTGGGAACAGCAGGACTTTACACCTTTTTAGCGCTCGATTATTATAACCGCAATTCCGCGATCAGGCTGAGCATCTCATAGTGTCTTAATTCTTCTTTGAGGGCGGCTCTGTCAATGCTTAGTGTGAAGTCTTCGAGGGACTGCGCGATGGGGATATCGTCCTTCATCTTGGCGAGCTGGTAGCTCAGATAGACCGTCTCTTTATTTTCTTTCAGCGCATTTAACGGGCTGCGGCCTATGCCAAGATTGTTCTTCCAGAAGTCGGACAGCGCCTTCTCTTTTTTCTTATTGCCCTCGCAGTCCTCGATCGCCGCGTAGATCGCATCGAGGGAACCGTACTCGTTCACGAGCGGGGCAGCTGCAGAGGATACGCCCTTGCAGCCGGGAATACCGTCCCCGGAATCGCCTGTGATCGAAAGCAGTGTGACGATATTTTCGGGGTATACGCCCACCTCGGAGTAGACGATATCGGCGGTGTACTCAAAGATTCCTGCCGGCAGCGAAGTGTATCCGTTTTTTCCTGCGCAGAGTCCGTACCGCTGCTGCATGTCCTTGACTTTTTCCTTGTCGGTGACGCGCCACAGTCTGGTGTGATCGCCCACCAGTTGGAAATAGTCGTGATCCTTTGTGAGCAGATCAATCTCAAGCTCCGGCGATTCGAATTTTCTGACGAGGGATGCTGCGAAATCGTCTGCCTCATAATCCTTGTCCATGAGCACCTGACAGCCTATCTTCTGCAGCAGGTTTTCCATGGCGATGAACTGTTCCCTCAAAGGTGCAGGCGCCTCCTTGCGGTTTGCCTTGTAGGAGTCCGCGCCCAGGACAGTGCGCCGGAACGTGTCGCGCGACACGTCAAAGGCGACGGCAATGTAGTCCGGCCTCGCTTTCTTGTAGAGTGATACCAGGGTTTTGAGCATGGTGAAGAGAGCGTTTGTGTACACTCCCTTGGAGGTCTGCAGGATCTCGGAGTAGTGCTTTTCCTTCTCCTCGTCCGTCTTTGCGTAGAGCACGGATTTGGGCAGGTTGCCGTAGTATGAAGTGCTGAGCATCGAGGAACCGTCAATAATCAAGAATTTTTTCATTTCTAATGTCTCCTTTTTTCTAGGAACACGATAGTTCCTGATATACTTTGAAGTGGATGGAGGGGAGCTTATTCGGATAACACTTCCCATTTGGAGTAGAGTTCTTCTAGTTCGGCTTCGATGCGCTCTTTTTCCGCAGCGATCTCCTGCAGTCTTGCCGAGTTTGTGGCGATCCCGGGTTGCGACATCTCCTCGTCGAGCCCGGCGCTTTTTGCTTCGAGTGCCTCGATGCGCTCCTCACATTTTTTCAGGTCATTTGCCCGCTTGCGCAGCAGTGCCTGGTTTTCTTTCTGCTCTTTCCAGTCAAGCTTTTGTGCGGAGGGCTCCTCCGCATCTGCAGCGGGGGCAGTTTCCGATACTGGTGTCAGGATTTCCTTTTTTTCAAGATAGTAGTCATAATTTCCGATATAGTTGACAAACTCCTGGTGCGTGAGCTCGAGGATGCGGCTTGCCGTCTTGTTGATAAAATACCGGTCGTGCGAGACGTAGAGAACAGTACCTTCGTAGGCATTCAGCGCTGTCTCGAGGATTTCCTTTGACGTGATGTCAAGGTGGTTTGTCGGCTCATCGAGGATAAGGAAGTTCGCCTCGGACAGCATGAGTTTTGCCAGGGACACGCGGCCGCGCTCGCCGCCGCTCAGCGCGCTGATCTTTTTAAAGACGTCCTCACCAGTGAACAGAAATGCTGCGAGGGTGTTTCGGATCTCTGTGTTGGTCAGGTATGGGTAGTCGTCGCTGATCTCTTCGAACAATGTCTTATCCATATGTAATACATGATGTTCCTGATCATAGTACCCGATCTCGACATTCGCCCCGAGTCTGATCGTACCGCTGTCCATGGGAACCAATTCATTAATGATCTTTAGGAGCGTGGTCTTGCCTGTCCCGTTGTCCCCGATGATGGCAACGTGTTCTCCGCGCTTGATCTCGAAGGAAACATTTTCAAACAGCTTGTGGCTGTCAAAGCTCTTGGAAAGCGATTCGACCTGCATGACATCATTGCCGCTGGTTTTATGCGGCGTGAGAGTCAGCTTCATGTCGGCTCTGACCTCGGCGGGTTTTTCAAGGCGCTCGATCTTGTCCAGCATCTTCTCGCGGCTCTCTGCGCGCCGGATCGATTTCTCGCGGTTAAACTGCTTTAACTTGTCGATGACCTCTTCCTGATGCTTGATCTCGCGCTGTTGATTCAGGTAAGCATTCATCTGCTCGGTGCGCAGATGTTCTTTTTGAATGGCATAGTCTGAGTAGTTTCCGCCAAAGGAGGATACGACACCATTGTCGATCTCGATGATCTTAGTGGCGATCTTGTCCAGAAAGTACCGGTCGTGCGAGACGATGATGACAGCGCCCTTGTAATTAAGGAGATATGTCTCGAGCCACGCGATCGAGTTGAGGTCAAGGTGGTTGGTGGGCTCGTCGAGCATGATCAGGTCGGGTCTCTGCAGGAGCAGCTTTCCGAGCGCCACGCGCGTCTTCTGACCGCCGGAGAGCGTGGCGACCTTCTTGCCAAATTCGTCCTCCTGGAAGCCGAGACCCTTTAATATGCCGGTGATCTCGCTCTTGCAGGCATAGCCGTTGATGTCCTCGAAGCGATGGGTCATGTTCGCGTATTTTTTGAGCAGAAGATCGAGCTTGCCGCCGGAAGCGGTTTTCATGTCAGCTTCCGTCTGACGGATCGCGGACTCAAGATCGAGAACTTCCTGTTTGACAGTGAGCAGCTCGTCAAAGATCGTGTTCTCGCTGTCCACAGCCTGATGCTGCGCCAGATAGCCAAAGCTCTTGCCCTTTGCGAGTGTCACACATCCCGCGTCGGCAGGGAGTTTGCCGGTGATGATCCTGAGCAGGGTAGTCTTGCCTGCTCCGTTGATGCCGACGATCGCAGCTTTTTCGTAGTCCTCTATATGAAAGGAAGCGTTTTTGATGACATGATTGTCAACAAAAGTTTTGTCTATGTTATTGCATGATAAAATCATGGGAATCTCCTCCTTCAAATGTTCATTTGCTTAGGAGCTGTAGGAAAAGAACTGATACAGATTGCGCTGGATATTTCTTCGAGGTGAAATTGCTAAAGCAATTGTCAATCAGAGAAATAGACAAGTTAAGATGTGTCAGTTATTTTTCTACAGCTCCTTACCTATTATAAAAGAGAATGGAAATAAAATCAATCGGAAACACAATCGGAAAAAGAATTGACAATCATTTAACAATATTGTATAATACAGTTTATATATTTTGTTATTTTTTTGGCATATTGTATACGAACAATGCATTACCTGAAGGTAATTGACATGTGGAGGTTAGAGATCGTGGATGATAAGGTTATATCGCAGGCGGTCGTTGCCAGGCTTCCGAGATACTACAGGTATCTTGGGGAGCTCAAAGACAGCGGCATCGAGAGGATATCATCTCAGGATTTGAGTAAGTTGATGAAAGTCACCGCGTCGCAGATCAGGCAGGACTTTAACAACTTTGGTGGTTTTGGGCAACAGGGGTACGGCTACAATGTGGAATATCTGTACAATGAGATCGCTAAGATACTTGGTTTGGATAAATCCTATAACCTGATCATCGTGGGTGCGGGGAATCTCGGGCAGGCGCTTGCCAACTATATGAATTTTGAGCGCAGGGGATTTATCGTCAAAGGCATTTTTGACAAGAACCCTGTATTGTATGGAAACGAGCTCCGCGGGATCGCAGTTCAGCCGGTGGAGCAGATCGAGCGGTTTGTCAGGGAAAACGATATTGACATCGCGGTGCTCACGATACCGAAGGAGGGCGCTGTAAAGGCGGCGGAGCTGCTTGTCAGATGCGATATCAAGGCAATCTGGAATTTTGCGCATGTGGACTTAAATGTACCGGAGAGTATTGTGGTTGAGAATGTACATCTCTCAGATAGTCTTATGAAATTATCGTACGGCATCGCGAACCAATAAAAGCGAAGCTGCTATGATCAAACGGGGGTTATGGTTATGGATATAGAACAGGGGGACGAGGTCTTTCGTGAGGCACTGATCGGCAAGAAGATTCCGGTGTTGACGCTGGACAATCAGTGGCACAGGCTTTTTACGCAGACGGGCGCCAATGAGGAGATCCGGCGGCTCGAGGGCGATCTCAACGAGATCCTCAAGCGGCAGGGAAAGCTCAACACCGAGTTAAAGAGCCTTTCTGCGTTTAAGAAGAAACTCATGCAGGAGATCGTGTCGATCATGGAGCTTCCTGACAGTCCTGCGAAAGAGAAGAAGATGGCGGAGAACAAGCGCATGATCGAGGAGTCCAACCAGAAGATGGACGACTACAATGATGAGCTGATGGACATTCCAAAGCAGATCGACGAGGCGAATTTTGCGCTGATGCTGGCTTCGATGCGGATGTGTTACAGCAGGATCCGGCAGAATGTCAAGGAGATCGATGAGATCAATCAGTGGGTGTCTGACTTCAAGGTACAGCTCAAGAAAAAGATCATCTTAAAGCAGCAGAAAGAGATCTGGAATGACGAGATGTACAATTATATGCATTCGATCTTTGGCCCTGATGTGATCGATATGTTCGATATGAAATATAATCCTCAGAATGTGCTCAATAAGGAAAAAGATCTGATCAACCAAAAAACTCCCAAGCAGGAATAACTGTTTTGGAGTTTTTTTTCGCTGGCGGATGTGATATACTAGAGCGTGTATCTTTCATACACGCTCTGATTTGTATAAATAAGGGAAAGGCTGGGAGGCTTATGGAACATGTGTTGACATCAGCGGAGATGAAAGCCAGTGACAGGGCAGCGACCGAGGAGTACGGCATCGGTCCGCTTGTCCTGATGGAGCGCGCCGCGCTGCAGACAGTCCGGATGATCCTTGACAGATATGGAACAGATATCTACGTCGGCGTGATGGCGGGAAGCGGCAATAACGGCGGTGATGGGATCGCCGTAGCGCGAATCCTGCAGGAGCATGGGATACGCGCCGAGATCAATATGGTAGGGGAGCTGTCGAAGCTGTCACCGGAGACTGCCTCCCAGCTTGAGACTGCCAAAAAATTAAATCTTCCGATCCATTACGGAGTGGGCAGCGTGCTGTATGATGTGATCGTTGACGCCGTATTTGGCATTGGCATCACCCGGAATGTAGAGGGAAAGTACCGCAAAGCCGTCGAGGCGATGAATGCCTCAAAGGCGAAGATCGTGGCGGTGGATATCCCGTCCGGGGTGAATGCAGATGACGGGCGCATCATGGGGTGTGCTGTAAAAGCTGACATTACGGTCACTTTTGCGTACAGAAAACTTGGGTTGATGCTGTACCCGGGAGCCTCGTGTGCCGGGGAGGTGGTCTGCGTTCCGATCGGTATTCCGGGGGCAGTGACAGCAAACAAGCGGTCGGGAGTCGTCACGTTCACGGACTGGAAGAAGGACCTGCATTTTCCGGGGAGAAACCCGTCGGGCAACAAGGGGACATTCGGGAAGGTGCTGCTGGTTGCGGGAAGCAGGAATATGGGCGGAGCGTGTCTGCTGTCCGCGCTGAGCGCATATCGGACAGGTGCCGGGATGGTGCGGATCTTCACAGCGGCACAGAACCGAGAAGGGCTGCTCAAAAAGCTTCCGGAGGCGATCGTAGATACGTATGAGGATGATACGGATTCAGAGATCACACAGGAGGAGTCCGGGACACTGTTATCCGGACTGGAGTGGGCGGATATCGTGGCTGTCGGTCCTGGGATCTCCATGTCGGCAAAGGCGCGGTCGATCCTGGCAGTGCTGCTGACCCGGTGTGTCAAGCCCGTGGTCATCGACGCGGACGCGCTGAATATCCTGTCACAGAGCGCAGAATTATTAGGGCTTTACGCTTTCGGATACAGGAAAAATGACAGTGATGTCATATTTACGCCGCATCTGGGGGAGTTTTCCAGGCTGATGCAGTGCCCTGTCGCAGAGATCAAGAAAGATATGATAGCCAGCTGTAAGGCATTTACCAGAAAATATGACGTGTCTCTCGTGTGCAAGGATGCCCGGACGCTCGTCTCGAAAAGGGGAAAGCTGACCTACCTCAACGCCAGTGGAAACGACGGCATGGCGACGGCAGGTTCGGGGGATGTGCTGACAGGGATCATAGCGGGGCTTCTGGCGCAGGGATACAGTGGCTTCGAGGCAGCAGTGATGGGGACTTACGCGCATGGTATAGCAGGCGATATCGCAAGGGCGAAGACATCTGCATATTATATCATGGCGCAGGACATCATCAAATCGCTTGGGGATATCGAGAAGGAATAGACTTATGGCAGCAGGGGGAATAAGCATGAGACACTACGACAGGGCATGGGCGGAGGTTGATCTTCACGCCCTGCAGTATAATATAGAATGTATCAAGGACCACATCGATCAAGGAACCAGGATCATAGCCGTGATCAAGACGGACGGGTACGGACATGGCGCCAGCCAGATCGCGAGGGTGCTCGAGGATGAGGAACAGGTGTGGGGTTATGCAGTTGCCACGGCGGAGGAGGCATTCTCGCTGAGAGAGTGTCAGGTGCAGAAACCGATATTGATACTGGGGTATACGTTTCCATACAGCTATGAACAGATGATCCGGGATGAGATACGATCCACGGTGTTTACGTATGAGGCGGCAAAGGAATTGTCAGACACCGCCGCCGCGGCAGCAAAAAAATGCAAGATACATCTCAAGATCGATACAGGCATGACCAGGATCGGCATTCACCCTGACGATGAGGGAGTGGAGCTGATCAGCCAGATCGCGGGCCTTCCCGGGCTTGAGATCGAGGGGATTTTTACGCATTTTGCGACGGCGGACGAGGCGGACAGGACAAAGGCATATCACCAGATGAAGCTCTTTGGGGAATATGCCGACAGGGTTGAGCGCAGGCTGGGGATCAGGATCCCGATGAGGCATTGTTCAAACAGTGCAGGTATCGCTGAGATGCCGGAGGCAAATATGGACGCGGTGCGGGCTGGGATCATCCTGTATGGGTTATGGCCGTCCGATGAGGTTCAGGCTGATGGGAAGATACAGCTTCAGCCAATGCTTTCCCTAAGATCAAGAGTTGTGTATGTCAGGACTGTTCCGGAAGGGCAGGAGATCAGTTACGGCGGTACATACACCACGACAAGGGACACGGTGGTTGCGACGGTCTGTATCGGTTATGGCGATGGATATCCGAGAAGCCTCTCCAATCGTGGTCATGTGCTCGTACAGGGGCAGAGGGCGCCGATCGTTGGACGTGTGTGTATGGATCAGTTTATGATCGATGTCACGGATATTGATCTGCCGGTGCGCGTGGGGGATCAAGTGACACTGATCGGAAGGGATGGTGATGCGTGCATCACGATGGAGGAGCTGGGGGCATTATCGGGCAGGTTCAACTATGAACTTGCCTGCGATATCGGGAAACGGATTCCGAGGATCTATAATTTGTGAATATGAATAAAATATGCATCACGATTGTATAAAAATTTCTCTGCTGGAAAAAATAGTAGCATACAGGATAATTGTTCAGACAGGTCAAAGGGACTGAATGGTTATCATACATGATTTATCTGACAGGAGTGTATGACTATGAAAAGAGGAGATATTTATTATGCAGATTTAAGACCGGTTGTGGGCTCAGAACAGGGAGGCGTCAGACCGGTGCTGATCATTCAGAACGATGTGGGCAACAAGCACAGCCCAACAGTGATCTGTGCGGCGATCACTTCCAAGATGAACAAGGCGAACCTGCCGACGCATATTGCACTGAATGCGGGAAATTACGATATGGTGAAGGACTCCGTGATATTGCTGGAGCAGTTGAGAACGATCGATAAAAAGCGTCTGAAGGATAAGGTATGTCATCTGGACACTCCGATCATGCAGAGAGTGAACAGAGCCTTGCAAATCAGTCTTGAGCTTGATACATAAGGCTTGCTTGTAAGGTTGGATGCTGCTGTCCGCTCTTCGATACAGTCGGGAACAGTAAACAGTTAGATATTGACGTTTTTCGATAGTAATGTTATATTAGAAAGGTATAGCTTGCAAAATTGTGGGTTATGCCTTTGTTTTTTTGCAAAATTGTTGTATCTAAAAAGTCACTCAGAAGAGTAAAGGAGAGAAGTAAGAGATGGACGATGGTGGGGCTTCGGCCTGTAGTATGATACTATTTTTTGTTCTGTTATTTATTGAGGCTGTTCTTGTCGGGTTTAACAAAGCCATAAACCTCATGAATGAGAAGGAGATCGAGCGCAGGGCGGAGGAGGAGAAGGACAAAAAATCCATTTTGTTGAGCCGGATCATCGAGCGCGCTACCGTGTATGTCAATTCGATTCAGATGATAACGACGTTGGTCGAGTTGGTGATGGGGTATTTTTTCCTGCCGAGATGGACGGCAACGATCAGGAGGGGACTTGCAAAGTTATCCTTTCTGCAGGATGTGAATGATATGGTGTTGAGCTGGGCAGCACTGATCCTGGCAGTTTTTATGCTCATGTATGTACTGTTGACATTTGGGATCCTGCTGCCGAAGAAGATTGCCCAGAAGTATCCGGATGCGTGGGCATACTGTTTTATATATCATATACAGTTTTTGAGGACTGCACTCTATCCTCTGACAAAGATCGTCGCTTCTTCAGCAAATGGCCTGCTGTGGATCTGTGGTCTGAGAAATACGGACGAGCAGGCGGATGTCACGGAGGAGGAGATCATCTCGATGGTCAATGAGGGACACGAACTTGGTGTGCTCGAGGCAGGCGAAGTGGAGATGATCACGAATATTTTTGAGTTTGGTGACAAGGAAGCGAGCGATATCATGACACACCGCAATCACATCATGGCACTGGACAGCACGACACCGTTTAAGGAAGCACTCAACTTTATGCTCAAGGAGAGCAACAGCAGATACCCGGTATACGAGGAGAACCTCGACCATGTGATCGGTGTGCTGTATCTCAAAGATGCCATGAGGATACATACTTCCGACGAGGAGCTCAATCAGCCGATCGGTACAGTGGAGGGGCTTGTCAGGGAGGCTGTGTTTGTGCCGGAGACCAAGAATATTGACGACCTGTTCCGAAGTATGCAGACCGAGAAGAATCAGATGGTGATCGTTATGGATGAGTATGGGCAGACATCGGGGCTTGTTACCATGGAGGACATTCTTGAAGAGATCGTGGGAAACATCATGGATGAGTACGACTCCGAGGAG
>CAJUQU010000020.1 GCA_910588595.1 uncultured Lachnospiraceae bacterium
ACTGACAACGCCCGACAATATCAAGCGGTATGATGACATAGCATACGGAGAGTATGGCAGGTACAACCTGCTCGACATATACCACAAAAAGGATGTCACATCACCGCAGAAGACGATCATTGATATCCATGGCGGCGGGTGGACCTACGGGGATAAGGACGTGTACCAGCACTATTGTATGGACATGGCGCAGAGAGGGTTTACAGTCGTCAATTTCTCGTACCGCCTGTCGCCGGAGGATCCGTACCCGGCAGCGTTGGAGGACATCAACGCCGCGTTTACATGGGTGGCAGAAAACGCAGCTGCATACAATATTGATCTTGACAAGATCTGCGTGACCGGCGACTCCGCAGGTGCACAGCTGGCGAGCCAGTATTTGGCGCTTTTGACGAACAGTGCGTTCCGCCGGCTGTTCTCGATGCAGATACCGTATGAACAGATCAAAGTAAAGGCAGTGGCACTCAACTGCGGCTGTTATGACATGAGGGGACGCATGGAAACTCAGGAGGACGATCCGTTTCTGGCATACATAGACAAAGCGTTGACTGAGGACCGTGAACTGACGTTGGAGCAGATCGACACCGTAAAGTATATCAATGCGGACTTTCCGCCAGCCTATATCATGAGTGCCGAGTATGACTTTTTGAAGGAGCATGTCAAGCCCATGTATGAACTGTTAAGGGCAAAAGGGATCGTCTGCGAGTGGAAGCTGTATGGAAAAGCGGAGGATACGTACATGGGACATGTATTCCACCTGAACCAGCGGCTGGAGGAGGCAAAGATATGCAATGACGATGAGTGCAGATTTTTTGATGAGATCCTTGGGGAATAGGTGGATAGTATGCGTGCAGTGATTTTTGATATGGATGGTCTGATGTTTGATACGGAGCGCGTGTTTATCGAGGCGTGGGACTATGCGGGAGAGAAGATCGGTGTCGGCAAAGCCGGATATATGACATTGAAAACATTGGGGATGAGCGCTGCTATGTCGCGAGAACTCTGGATCGAAGAATTTGGCGAGAAATATGATGAGCAGGAGCTTTGCAGATATACGAAGGAATTTTTGACAAACTACTACGCTGAGAATAAGGTTCCAGTGAAAAGGGGATTGTACACCCTTCTGAGATATCTCAAAGACAAGGGTTTTATGCTTGCGGTGGCAAGCTCGTCTCCGAGATGGGAGGTGGAGAGGCACTTAAAAGATGCGGAGGTTTTTGACTACTTTCAAGTGATCGTTTGTGGTGACATGGTCGCAAAGTCCAAGCCGGAGCCGGAAATATATTTGAAAGCGTGTGCGCTGCTCGGTGTAGAACCAAGGGACTGTTTGGCTCTTGAGGATTCGAGGAATGGTATATTGTCCGCGTGCAGCGCTGGATGCCGGACGATCATGGTTCCTGACTTGTGGCAGCCCGACGAGGAGATCCTGTCAATGATCGCTGCAAAATATGACGATCTTGCACAGGCAGCGTCGTCACTGGAAAGTATACTATTTGAAGATGGGGAGTCATATTCGCTATGAGGAAGAGAATCATCGGATACCGTGAGAGGATCGATGTACTTCTGGCGAATGCACCAAATGATACGGATTGGAATGCGGTCATGAGAGAACATCTGACACAGGTGTCATTTTTTCAGCATGAAAGGCTGATCCACCTTATCGTGACAGTCACGTTTGCGATACTGACAATGCTCGCGCTGGCAGTTTACTGTATTGCGGAGTACATTCCAATACTCGCGCTGCTTGTGCTGTTTTTGGTGCTGCTCGTTCCGTATATCGGGCACTATTACACACTGGAAAATGAGGTGCAGAGAATGTACAGGCAGTATGACATCATTCTCTCCAGACAAAAGAAAATGTAATATTTTAAAATGGGAAAGGAATATATAACAATGAACAAAATAGGCATTATTGGAGCGATGGAACTTGAGGTTGCGGAGTTAAAGTCAAAGATGCAAGCAAAAAGTGTCGTTGAAAAAGCAGGTATGAAATTCCACGAGGGTGTCCTGAATGGTAAGGATGTAGTTATCGTGCAGTGTGGTATTGGCAAGGTCAATGCTGGTATCTGTGTGCAGATCCTGGCAGATGTATTTGGGGTTGATGCAGTGATCAACACAGGTGTTGCAGGATCTCTGCGCGCAGAGATCAATATCGGCGATATTGTTGTTTCTACAGATGCGTGTGAACATGATATGGATGTCAGTGCACTTGGCTATGAGCCGGGTATCATCCCGCAGATGGAGACCTCGTTCTTCAAGGCGGACAGTAATCTTGCTGAGAAAGCGGTCGCAGTCTGCAGGGAAGTGAATCCGGAGATCGGTGTGCACGAGGGACGTGTGGTCAGCGGCGATCAGTTTATATCAGACGGCGCAGTGAAGGACAGACTGATCAATCGGTTTGACGGTTTCTGTGCAGAGATGGAGGGGGCTGCGATCGCACACGCGGCATTCTTGAACAAGATCCCGTATGTGGTGCTGCGGGCTATCTCCGACAAGGCGGACGGAAGTGCCCACATGGATTATCCTGAGTTTGAGCGTGCAGCTGCAGCTCACTGTGCTAAACTGGTAGAGAATCTGATCGTTAGAATATAAAAAGTGTCACAAAGAGTGTTTTAGCATGATAATGTTTGTTGCAGGCAGGAGGTGTTGAAGCTGACGGTTCTTTTTCTACAGCTTTTGTCAGTTTCAGTGGCAGGATCAAGGAATAGATGTGGAGGTATATCATATGGGAATTCATTTTGGTGTGGACTATTATCCGGAGCACTGGCCGAGGGAGCGCTGGGAGACGGATGCGAAGCTGATGAAGGAGATGGGCGTGCAGGTCGTGCGCATGGCGGAGTTTTCGTGGTTCAAGATGGAGCCGGCGCTGGGCGAGTTTCACTTTGAGTGGCTCGAGGAGGCGGTCGCGCTCCTTGACAGTTATGGGATCAAGACGATCCTGGGCACGCCGACGGCGGCTCCTCCGGCGTGGATCGTGCGCAAAAATCCGGAGATACAGCCGATCGACAGGGAGGGAAGACGCAGGTATTTTGGCGGCCGCCATCATGACTGTCAGTCAAATGCCGTCTACCGAGCGCATGTCAGGCGGTTCGTGACAGCGTTTGCAAAGCAGTTTGCGGACAACCCGGGCGTGGTCGGCTGGCAGATCGACAACGAGCTCGGCAACTCGCACGGCGACCTGTGTATGTGCAGCTCCTGCAGACAGCTCTATCAGAAGTGGTTAAAAAGAAAATACGGCACTATCGAGGCGCTGAATGAAGCGTGGGGGACAGCGTTCTGGAGTCAGGGGTACAACGACTTTGATCAGATCGGGACACCGCTCATCACGGCGGCGGGCGAGAATCCGTCTGCGATGCTCGACTGGAAGTGCTATTGTTCGGATCTGGTCGTGAATTTTGCAGAGTGGCAGGCGGACATCATCCGCGAGAACTGCCCGAATCATTTTATCACACACAATTATATGGGTTTTGACAACAAGGTCGACTACTATGACCTGGGCACGCTGCTCGATTTCGTGTCAAACGATATCTACCCGGCGGGACACTGGCAGAAACAGCCGCACCAGCCGGAGAACGAGCTTGCCGCCTGCCACGATGTCGTGCGCGGCTACAAGAAGAAGCCGTTCTGGATGATGGAGCAGCAGGCGGGCATGGCAGGCTGGGAGATCATGGGCAGGGCGCTGGAGCCGGGACAGATGTCGGCGTGGGCGATGCAGTCCGTTGCGCACGGCGCGGACGCGGTCGTCTTCTTCCGCTGGCGGACATGCGCGATGGGCACGGAACAGTACTGGCACGGGATCCTGGGACACAGCGGCAGACCGGGCAGGACATACTACGAGGCGCAGAAGTTGACGCAGACCTTTGCGAAATACATGGACGACTTTGAGGGGACGATGCCCGATCCGGAGGTGGCGATCGTGCACAGCTTCCGGCAGAACTATGCGTTTGATATCCAGCCAAACCACCCGCAGCTTCGCTATGTCGAGCAGCTCCAGAAATATTATAAGGCGCTGCACGGCAAGAAGATTCCGGTGGATTTCGTGCAGGATATGGATGATCTGTCAAAGTATAAGCTGGTGATCGCACCGCTCCAATATCTGATGACGCCCGAGCTCGAGCAGCACTATATGGATTACGTGGAGGGCGGTGGCCATCTGGTCCTGACGATGCGCACGGGCGTGAAGGACGCAAACAATCTGTGCATGACAGACAGGGAGCTTCCCGGAAGGCTTGGGGAGCTGTGCGGCATCGAAGTGCCGGAGTACGACTGTCTGCTGGAGACGACAGGCGGCGTGCTCTACGGCAAGAAGGAGTATGCGGTCGAAAAGTGGTGCGATATCATAGAGCTCAAGGGGGCGAACCAGATCGCGGAGTACTCGACGGGATTTTACAGACAGACGCCGGCGATCACCGAGAATCCGTACGGTAAGGGTACGGCATGGTACATCGGCACGGAGCCGGGCGAGGAGCTGATGGAGGATATCATGACCTACATGATCGGCGTCTGCGGGATCAGGACGCTCGGCACCGCGGCGGACGGTGTGGAGATGATGACGCGCGAGAGCGACGACAAGGTATGGCTGTTTGTCATCAACCACACAGGCGACGAGCAGGTCTACCATCTGCACGGCACGTACACGATGCTCGAGGGCGGGAAAGAGGAACTGCTTCTGCCTTACGAGGTACAGCTCTTTGTGGGGAACAAGTTTCAGAAATAAAATAGTACCAGATTGCGCACCAAAATGTAAAGGCACCTGTTTTTGCATTTTGGTGTTTTTGCTTAGAAAACGTGGAGGGGAATACGTGTGGAAGAGAAAGAGCACATAACAATAGCGATATGTGATGATGAGACCGTGTACGGGGAAAGTGTGCGAAACGAGTGCATAAAATTTTTTGAGGATCATGACAGCCAGGGATCTTTTGCAGGAGAACCGCAGATCGCCTGCTTTTCGTCCGGCAGGGAGCTGATCGCGTCCGGCAAGGAGTACGATATCTTATTCCTGGATATCGAGATGCCGGAGCAGGATGGCATCCGTGTCAAGGAATATTTTGAGGGATATCACAGGCAGACGCGGATCATCTTTATGACCTGCCATCATGAGCGGGCTGTGGAAGCGTTTGGAAAAAATGTTGTCAGCTTTCTCGTAAAGCCGCTGAATATCGTGACTTTTCACCGCGCACTGGCAAAAACGCTGGCGGATATCCGGGGGCAGGTGCTGGAGCTAGAGGAGAACGGAAAGCAGATATTCATACCTGTGAGACAGATCCGGTACATCGAGGCGCAGGACAAATATACCACGGTGGTGACGGAAAAGGGAAGGCATCTGTTCCGCCGCACGATGCGGTTCTGGGAGGAAACACTGCCGCGTCAGGATTTCTGCCGGATCCATAAGTCCTATCTGCTGAACCTGGAGTATTTTGAGAAAACAGGAGATATGATCATGCTGGACAAAGACAAGGCAGTGAAACTCAGCAGAGGAAAGAAACAGGAGATCGTGGAGCAGTACAAAGCGTATCTGCGGAGAAAAATAAGGGAGATGTAAATGACAGATCAGATATGCAGGATTGTTTACTATATATTATATACAGCGGAGATGTTTTTGGTCGGGGAAGCGATATTCCATGACAGGGTGCGGGAGAAGAGCCGTTATGCGGCAATGGCGGTAATGTATGTGGGCGTGATCATTCCGACCGTGCTGTATGTGGAAGATTACTTCTGGATCGAAATAGGGCTGAATATAGCGATCTATATATGTCTGTTTCAGGGAAGGATCGCGCGGCGGCTGGCGCGTTTTTGGGGAGTGTACCTGTTTGTCAGTGTCACAGAAAGTATCGTCAGTGCGATCGGTTATTTTTTGTTGCGCCTTCCCTTGCAAAGTATCAATGTCAGTGCGGTCAGGTCAGAGATCGTCAGGCTTTTGTTTGCGGCTGCAAGTTTTGGTTTGACGTTATATATCGTCCGCAGGAGATGGGTACAAAAGCTGATCGCATCTTTTCGCGAATTGAAATGGTATCAGTATGTGGCTGTTGTTCTGATGGCACTGAGCAGCATGTGTCTGTTGGTGATCATTGAGCTTCTCTTAGAGTATGTCCGCAATAGCAGTGAGATCGGAACGATGGTATTGATCTTGCTCATCGTACTGCTGGGGACTACTTTTGCCACTTTCTTCTGGCCGGCATCCAGCATCTACAGCAGAAATCATTATCTGAGACAGAGCCGGATCAAAGAGGAAGTGATCAATGCCCAGCGGAAGTACTATCAGAGTATATATGAGAATGATAATGAATTGAGGAAATTCCGCCATGATATCCGTTCGCAGCTGGGGTGCTTACAGCTGCTGCTGACAGAGGGAAAGACAGAACAGGCAGTGGTATATTTGAAAAGCATGGGGCATCATCTGGAAGAAATGACCATTCAAAAATTCCACACGGGAAGTGATATACTGGATGCTGTCATACAGCAAAAATGGCTGGAAGCGAAAAAGAAAGGTATCAGTATAGACATAGCAGGCAGCATGACAAAGCCGGATTTCATGGACGTATATGAATTGTGCATACTGTTTTCTAATGCGCTGGACAATGGCATAGAGGCGTGTGAAAATCTGCAGGATCAAAAGAAAGTGATCACGGTGTCGATCGTGGAGCATCGGAAAGTGATATTCGTTCAGATCACCAATCCGGCGACACCTGAGATGTACGAGGCGCTGCGGCAGGGAAGGACAAGCAAGGCGGACAGCCAACGGCACGGATTTGGGGTGAAAAGTATACAGGACGTCGTGCAGAAGAACGGAGGAGAGATGGACTATCGATGGGAGGATGAGATTCTGGCTTTGGAGATCTATCTTGCAATCTAGAGCATTTTTCAAACACGCTCTAGAAAGTTGGATTGCATTTCACGACAAAATCCTGCACTTTGCGACATTGGGGTTGCAAGTGTAAAAGTAATAACATATTTTGGTTTTAGGGAGCTGGGCGTAGTGATTCAGCCGTAATAATAGTTTGTGTTGTGCGGGAGAGGATATATGGTACTTAGAAGCCGATGGAAGGCTACACCCATGCTTAGGATATCGTACTGCTGAGGGGGAGAGGCAGTAAAAGAAGGTATTAGCTGCAGCATTTGGGGCTGTTGCAAATGCTGCTTTGTTTCGTATTTTTTTGCAACGGTTTTTTGTATTGTGCTGAGAATGTATTTTATATAAAGTGAGGAAAGTAATTGAAATCAACCAAAGTGATATGGCGCATATTCAGATTTTTTTTCTGCAAACTGTCAATGGAAAGTATTTTCGCCAGTCTGGCATATATACTGGAAAATATGCATCCAACAATAATTACAATTCTTTCTGCTGCGTTATTCGAAGCGGCAGACCGCTATCTTGTAAGAAATGGTGAAGCGGCAGATTTATGGGGATATGCGGCATTGATTATCATATATTTTGTTCTATACAATATACTGCGTACATTTTCAAGTGTATGTATTAATGCCGGTATTTACGAGAAAGCAATGCATTGGCTGAATAATGATATTGTTGCGGCAGCATCCCGATTCCCATTGATTCAATATGAAAATGATGAGATGCTTACCTGCAAGAGACGTGCGATGGAATGTGTGAAAAATGACCGCATACCGGGAATCTTTATGTTGCTGATTGTCCTGATAACATCCATCGCCGGCATTTTTTCGCTGCTCGTTACCTTGGGGATATATCATCCGTTACTGCCGATCATTGCTGTCGCTAGTGTTCTACAGTTTATTTTCTCCAATTGGGTTCTGGAAAAAGAAAGCTATAGGTTGGAAACATCCATGGTACAGCGGAGAAGAAAACGGGATTATATATGGTCCTTGTTTACAAATCTGGAAAGTGTCAGGGAAATGCATGTCATGGGGTTTGCTGGCTATCTGGCAGACCAGTGGAAATCAGAGCGTGATGAGGTCAATGAGAAGCAGTGGAGACTGGATCGCAAAAGAAGCCGTTATTACATGCTTTGTGATGCAGTCAGGACGATCGGTTATCTGACTGGCGTAATATTTTGTGTACTGCTACTTCAGAAAAGTATGATATCTGTAGGTGTATTTGGTGCATGTCTGGTCGCGTTTGCCAGTGTGCAGAATGTTGTCGGGAATTTCTTTGGTTCTATAGGAAAGCTTCCGGGATTTGTGAGGTTGGCGGCAGACTATTATTCTTATATAGATAGGAGTATTCAAAAAAAGGAAACATTGCAGGAACTTCAAGGATCGATAAGAACGATCGAATTAAAGAACATATGTTTTAAATATCCAAACAGTGAAAAAGAGGCAGTAAAAGCAGCATC
This sequence comes from uncultured Lachnospiraceae bacterium, assembly GCA_910588595.1. Taxonomy (GTDB): domain Bacteria; phylum Bacillota; class Clostridia; order Lachnospirales; family Lachnospiraceae; genus COE1. Next base: position 8,307 of record CAJUQU010000020.1, read on the forward strand.
CTTGAAAATACATCAGGGAGAGGTAGTTTCGCTAGTGGGGGTTAATGGAAGTGGAAAAACAACGTTGATCAAGTTGTTATTGGGAATTTACGTGCCAGAGCAGGGAACCGTTTTCTACAATGATATGGATTTAAAGACACTGAATAAAGAATCATTATACCAGCATACGGGGTTATTGACGCAGGATTTTGCTTTGTACCATCTTTCGCTGGATGAAAATATCGCCTTGACAGATATAGACCATGTGTATGAGAAGGCGCGAGTTCGAGAAGTATTAAAAAAGGTTCATATGGATGCAATTTTGGATGGAGAGGAAAATGATGGAAAAATCCTGGGCAGAGACTTTGGCGGAGCAGAATTTTCAGAAGGTCAGAAACAACGCCTGGCATTGGGCAGGGTGTTATTTGCTGACAGGGAATTAGTAATTTTAGATGAACCGACTTCTGCACTTGATCCGATTCTGGAGAATGAGATATTGGAAGAGTTTCTTAAGATATCTAAAGGGCGCACAACCATTATTATATCTCATCGTGTTGGGCTGTGCCGCTTTGTAGATCGGATCGCAGTCATGAAAGAGGGAAGTATAGTGGAATGCGGGAATCATGATCAATTGATGGCAAAAAAAGGAGAATACAGAAATCTTTATTGTGTGCAAAGTAAGTGGTATGCTGACAATGGAAGCCTATAAGTTAGCTATAGTATGCAAGGATATAAGGTATCGAGAAAAATATTTTTAATGTAGAGGAGTACAAAAGCGGGATAAAAAAGTTATCCGATTTAATTTAGGAAGGGGGAGTTATGAAAGGAGTAAAATATAAGACTATTTTCTTTTCTCTTATTCAATCGTGTGGGAAGGAGATGCTGTGGTATATATTCACTATGATATTTGTTGCATTTTTAGGACCACTTTCTCTTTTATTTCGAGGTAGAATATTGGATGCCATAGTATCTGAAGAAAGAAAACTTTTGTGGGAGATGCTGTGCTTTGGGGCGATTGCTTTTTTGATAGTTATCATGTCCTATGGGAATAGTGTAGGTAAGCAGAGAATGAGGAGGAAACTTTACGGAGAATTTTCGGAAAAGGTGCTGGATAAGTTTTCAAGGATCCGGTATTCGATATATGAGTCCGAACAGACTATTAATATCATAAAACGTGTGGGGGATGCTCCACAGGAACATATTCTGGAATATTTCTCCTCGTTTCTGACTGTGTGTTCTGAAATAACCAGAGCGGTTTGTTATGCGGTAGTTTTTGTCAGACTTTCACTGTGGTGCGTGCTTTTGGGGGTCGTTTCTTTCGGAATAATGTTGTTTTTTGACTGGAAACGTATTTATCTTATGCGGGAATTGTACGAGGAACAGACACGGGATGAGCGTTTGATGGAGAGCTATGAACAGATACTCGAAAATAAAAATACATTGTATGATCTCAGAGTTGCCAGGGCAGTGTCTTATTTATTAAATAAAAGAAAAGTATTGTCAGATTCAATTGTAAGAGAGCGGTATCAGCGCACTATACGTTCACAGTGTGCTTATTTTTATGGAGAAATGGCGATGGTGCTATCGATGGCTATCGTACTAATGTTTTCTGTAAATGCTTTCTTAAAAGGAACAATTACGTTGGGATTGTTTACCGCATTGATTGGTTCCCTGCAGCAGATTATAGGATCTTTCCGCATATTGGGGGAAAGCTATTCTGAATTACGACGACGATCAGATTTCGTTGAATATTATATTGAGTTCATGAATTTGGACGAAGCGGCAGAGATAAAAGCAGAAATCAGTGATAAGAATGAAGCAGGTATCCGTTTTGAACATGTAACGTTTACTTATCCAGGGCAGACGAGACCTGCCCTTTATGATGTAAGTTTTGTGATGACTCCTGAGACTCGTCTGGCGCTTGTAGGACATAATGGATCAGGAAAATCGACATTGATCAAATTGATGTGCGGACTATACCAGCCGGATTCTGGAAAGATCTTTGTCAATGGATATGATATAACCAATCTTGCACCAGCCGTACTTCGACGCTGTTACAGTGTGATTTTCCAGGACTATGGCAAGTATTTTTTTACAATACAAGAAAATGTAGAATTGGGGGATGTGGAGAAGAAATGTGCTGTTGTGAATAGGGAACAGGAGGTGCGGGTTGCTTTGCGCCAGGGGCTGGCTGATGATTTGGCTGGTCGGTTGGGGCAAACGTTGGGAAATCTTTCGGCAGATGGTATTGAACTTTCGGGAGGGCAATGGCAGCGACTGGCGTTATCCCGGGCTTGTTATCGAGATAGCGACTTTTTAGTGTTGGATGAACCGACGGCTTCATTGGATCCTGTTGCGGAAAATGAGTTGTATGCAAACTTTACCGAAATGATGAAAGCGCGGTCATGTATATTGATCTCACATAGGCTGGCAGTTGCCAGGTATACGAATAGGATTCTGGTACTACAGGGCGGAGTGCTTATTGAGGAGGGGGATCATGACTCACTCATGAAGAAGAATGGTGTGTATGCGTCAATGTACCATGCACAGAGTCATTGGTATGCTCAGGATAATATGAGTGACGTTTAAAATGAAATGGAGGAAATACCATGTCGTATATTCTAAACAAAATAAAAAATCACAAACTGATCATATTTTTCATTGTCGTCGGAACGCTCCTGCGCAGCACGTTTGCGCTCGGGATGGCGGGCTATTCCAAATATGTATTTGACGGGATAGGACAAAAGTCAATAGCGGTCGGCAGTACGCTGGTCATCGGTCTGCTGGTGACTTTGTGGGGGGCGGCAGGTTTGCTGATCAAGGGCATAGCGATCGACAGCCTGGTCAGCAGGGTGTCCTACGAGATGCGCTCGGACTTTGTGGACTCCGTGATCGGCTGCTCTGTATCGAAATTGAAAGAACTGGGCGAAGGGCGCGTGCTGACAAACTATACGCAGGATATAGGGGCGGTTGCAGGACTGGTTCGGTCGGGGCTGGATCTGATCACCATTCCTTTCGAGATGGTGATAGCGCTTGGTTATCTGTACTATCATAACTGGAAAATGGCTACCGTCATTGTGATCATATTCCCTGTGATCATGATCAGCGGGCAGGTGATCGGGAAACAGATACAAAAGATCAGCAGCACATATCTGATGCATGACGATAAGGCGATGAAGCTGGTCACTAGGATCATGAAGGGGATCGAAGTGATCAAAGTGCACGATTACCAGAAGGATATTGTGGCAGAGTTTGATTCTCTGATCAAAAAGCAGCTGAGCCTGGATCTGAGCAGGGCAAAGTATAATGGTGCCTTTACAGGCATCACGGATTTCTTCATGGGACTTCCGTTCGTCCTCGTGTATGTGACGACCGCGCTGTTTACGATGGGGAGCAATATCACGGCGGGTACGCTGACCCTGTTTTTGCAGCTGCTCAATAAGATAACGGTGCCCTTTGTCGCATACAGCCGCATCGTCATGCAGTTTAAACAGGCGAAAGTATCAATGGACAGACTGGCGGAGATCACTTCCGGCGAGGCGGAAACGCGCGTCACTGTCAAAGGATTTGGCAGGGTTGTGCTGGAGGACGTTTCCTTCGGCTATCCTGGTGGAGACATGCTGCTGAATAATTGTTCCATATCGTTGGAAAAGGGAAAATATTATGGTGTGATTGGCGGAAACGGCAGCGGGAAATCTACCATATGCCGGCTGATCATGCAGCTGTATCAGCCTGTGTCCGGAACAGTTGTGTATGAGCAGGATGCGCAAAACAGCAATAAGATCGTCTACATAGAGGATAAACCGATCATTTTATATGACGATATCACGCGCAACATTGTCGGCAGCTGCAGATATGATAAAGACAAATTGGACAGGATTCTCGAGGAAACGGAGTTAAAGACGCCGGCAGTCGACAATATCGGAGGAAAAACGGCAGAGGAACTGTCAACAGGTCTGCTGCAGAGAATGGTCATCGCCAGGGCGTTGTACCAGATCGGCGATAGGGATATTCTCATCATAGATGAGGGATTCAGCGCACTCGACATCGACATGAGACCAAAGATGTACAGATTGTTAAAAAAATATCAGCAGAAATATGATCTGACGGTGCTGGATATCACGCACAATTTCGACGAGAGGGAAGAATTCGACGAAGTGATCATGGTCGAGGGCGGCAGGGTATCGCTGAAATAGGATAAAAAGTGTCCTCTTAAATGGTATCGAGAAAGATTTCGTTCAATGTGCTCCAGTCTGCTGTGCGGTCGTCAGCCATCGAATCGATAGCTGTTTTGTAATAGCCAAGCTCTTTTTCAATGTAGGCATTCAGATGATCGATCCGGGGCGCTTTCTCGGACTCGGTCATCTGCTTTTTTCTCTCCACAAGCTGATATATGGTATCTCTCATATCGTCCTCGAGGACTTCGCGGGCGAGCAGCTCAAATAAAACCGGCGGCGGGCAGGCTTTTTTCTCAATCCATTTACATGCCAGGATCGGGCGAAGCACATAGAAGTATTTCTTGTATTTCACGAGCGCGTCGGTGAGATGTTCGTGATAATTTTTTCGTGCGGTACCGTAGTAGTGGTACATCGCGGACTTGCAGGAAAAATATTTTTCGGCTGCGGCGTAGATCCGCGTCCACGCGGGTGTCGTGTGATAGACGATCGGCGAGTTTGCCCACTCGAAAAGCGTGGCGTTGGATTTGTGGAAATGCTGCAGTGCCTTGCACAGATCCCAGCCGTTGATGTCAAGTGTCTCGTCAAGCGCCCAGTCGATAAAGTCCTGACGGGGCTGCAGTCCCAGATAATATCGCTGATCGCGCACATAGATAAAGCGCACATCAAAGTCGCTGTCCGGCGATGCAAAGCCCCACGCGCGGCTGCCGGACTCGACGGCGTGGAGGATCGTCACATGCTCCTTCTTCTCGATTTCATTTAATTTTAGAGAGACAAGTTCCTCGATGGAACCCTCAAAATCTTTATATTTCATATATACCGCCTTTTACTGTATTTAAGTTTCGCATTGACCATATGCAATATAGTATATTATATTACATTCTGCACAAAAAAGAAAACAAAAATATAAATATATAGAAGGATTGTATAAAAGTAATTTGTTAAGTATACTTGAAGAGGATTACATGAGATTATTCAGCAAAGGAGGAAAAAGGTAAATGAACAGACGGAAAAAGAAAATAGTAGTATGGTTCGGTGTACTAATGACGGCATGTGCAATAGCGGGGTGCAGAAACACAAAGATCAGCGTGGACAGGGAACCAGGGGCGGAGGAGCAGACGAAAACGGAAGTAGAAGAGGAAGAGCAAACCACAGAAACTGCATCTGTGGAAGAGGAGGATTCTTTGCAATTTCAGTATATCGAGAAAACGGTCATAGAGGACTATTACGGTGATAAGGCAGAATGTGAGGTGTATGCGCCTAGAGGCAGTAGTTATGAGGATGGATTTCTTCATTATTATGATCATGGACTTCTCTTCACGGCGAACGCTTACACATCTGAACTTTCTAAGAATGCCATGTATGAGATGTGGGAGGAGCTGGCTAAGGAACGGGTGCAACAGTGGGAGGAAGATCCTGAGTATTCAGACATACAGATCGGGGAGACCGTGATCGTTGGAGAGGACAGATATCTGGTTGTTTCTGCGAACAGGCTGGATTATGAAGGGAATCCTTATATAGTAAAGCATGTGTTTTTTATGGACATGTGTGAGGCAAATAAGTGTGTGGAATGGGGACTTGAATTGTCGGAACCGCAGCTGGATGAAGATGCAAAACAGATCGTTGGCGAGATTGCAGCGTATTATGGAATTGACCCGGACAGTCTGACTGTGGCAGGAGAGTGGGCACGATTAAATGAACAGAGACAGGTGGCGGCGCAGGATGTATATGAACCGGCAGAAGGCAGCCTGGTGCTTGAAAAAGCAGAGGGATATCAATATATGGGGAAAGCAGTGGTGCCATTTGATGACGGTGCACTGCAGTGCGCTGTAATGGTGCCTATGGGAAATCAGACAGATGTGGGAGCGTGGAAAGTTTCATCTAATATGCATGGTGTTTCAGTGTGGATCGAGTGCAACAAAATGTACTCACAAAATTTCTTTGCCATGCTGGAAGAAAATGCTGATTCGGACTGCCGAATTGCAGAGGAGATGGGATGTAAGGATATTGAAAAAGGTGGGCCTATGATAATGAAGGACCTACAGACAGCCGCTTACAGTATTGTCGAGTACAAGGAGCCCAATGAGACGAGTAAGGATCATGATCCTGTTTCGAAGGTACATTGCATGATAAGACTCAAGGACAATTACCTGCTCAGCTGTAATATCACACTTAGGAGTGTGGATTATGATGCGGCTACAGACGCTTTGTTGAGGGAGTTGGAGTCTGCTTATGGGATCGATCTGTCGGATCACTATCGTGAAAAAGGAGCAGCAAATGATACTGAGACTGTTGTGCAGGATACACTGGCAGCGCTGTTAAAGGAGAGCGGATTGATCAATACTGGAGAGACGCCCCTTCCTGAGACAATACTATGGTTCAATGCCACTTATGCACCGCTGACCTATAGTAATGGTTGGGATTGGAGGCTGATCAGTGGGCTGGAACCTTCGGAGGATAATATCACAACGACAGACATGCTGTTGAGAACGAGCTGGAGTGTATGGGATGAGAAATCCGCCCTGGAAACGGTAGACAGCCTAAAGACAAAAGGACACAGGGAAAAGTGTAAGGTATGTATGGAACAACTTGAAGACTGGGGGCTTCTGGAAGTGGACAGCAAAGATTTTGTGGAGAAACTTTCAGAAAAGGAAACAGATGAGGATGCAGGACGCTATGCAATCGCGTACATGATGTATCAGAATGATCTTGATTGGGAATATATTACCGCGTGGGATCTGTGCAGAGTAAATCAATTGTATGCTGCGTATTATCTGTGTGGATATATGAGTTATGAGGAAGCGATGGACGCATCTCTTGAAAATTCGCTGATCTTACAGGAGATGTACGGTTCGTGGGATGAAATGATGGATGCATATATGGTGGGATATCAGTTTTGGCAGGGAGATCTGGCAATTTCAGATGAGTCACCTGCGTTCAAGCGGTATCGCTATTACGAGATGCTTCAGGAGATGCCAGATGGTCCCTATTCTCTTGATTGGAATATGCAATTAAAGAAAAACTGGTGAGTTGAATTCTGTGTCACAGACTGCTTTTTCATTGACGGACATGACATATTCCTGAATCTGTTTCATATCCGGTTCATCGGGCAGCGCTGTATTTCTCGCAGCGCTGTCCAGTTTTTTCTCGTATTCATTGATCATTTCATAAAATTCGTCCCGGAAAGTGCCGTCCGCCTTCTGAAAATGACCGCTCCGGATCTGCAGCAAAAGCGGCTGTTCCTCCCGGCGGTAAGTGCGGATCTCGCCCTTTTCCAGAATGTCGACCGCCATCATGAAGAGCCGGATCAGGTGCATGGCGTGTTTGTTCAGATGGTTGTCGTCCTTCTTGCGGTTGCGCTTTCCGAGCTTGTCGTAGTCCTTGACGATGTTGTTCATCTCATTCCAGATATTCTTGTAGTCGCGCAGCGGGTAATGTGTCAGGCTGGTGTCCACAAAGATCTCTGTCTCGAAGTCGGGATTGACCGCCTTGTCCGTGTAGAGGCGGATGGATCCGTTCTCAAAGGGCTCGTAGCGTTTTCGGAAATCATACATGGCATTCTTCACGGAATTGAAGATGTGCTGTTCCTTCTCGCGCTGCGGGTAGGAATCTCTTGCCAGCGCGTTCTGCAGACGCCGCAGCTGCGCGTCCGCGTAGCCGCCAAAGGAGTGGATCGCGCGCTTTGAGAGAAAGAGGGGCGCGTTGTCGATCAGCTCCTGTCCGAGCGGGTGCAGATACAGGTAATGCTCCGGATTCAGCCCCAACAGTTCGATCGTGTTGGGGTTGCAGGAGAGGAGCAGCGTGATCATTTTCATAAAACTGTAGATTGTGGTGTCTGTCTGTGTGTCCACATACTGCTCAAAGCTTGTCAGCCCGATCAGGTCGGATTTTCGGTTCAGCGTGACACCGCGCACATCGATGTCGCTGTTTTCATTGTTGGTGCCGTAGGAGTAGCTCCCGGCAAGCCCTAACAGGATCACGTGCCTGCCCAGGTGTTCGTCGGACTGTATGAAGCGGTATGATTCGTTTTTTAAGATATCAGAGTAGTTCATAGTGTACCTCGCGGCGGCTGGATTTCTGGATCAGATAAGGAAAGTATATCATGTTTTGTTTCATTCGTCTATCAGTGCAGATAATGAATCAGCCTCTTTTTTCAGCGGCAATGATCGTTGCGCCGTCGGGATTATCCAGGACTTCTCCGAGCACAAATCCTGCATTTTGCAGCAATTCACATTCATGCGCCAGGGTCAGGGGAATATCAAAATGAACAAAACGGTCATCCGGTATTGCAAACTGCTTTCTCCGCTTTAAGTATGTACTGCGCAATAGTTCTTCCTCCTCGTCACAACAGGCAATGTAATCTGCCAAAAGGAAAACACCGCCACGTTTCAGACCCTGACAGACTCTCTGGTACAGTTCCTTTTTGCGCTCCGGCAGAAAATGATGCAGACTTTCAAAAGAGATTACGGCGTCCCATTTTTCATTTCCAAGATCGTATCTGAAATAGTCCTGGCAAACTGTGGTAAGGCGCTTATCAGAATGTTTTTTCAGCAGCTGATCCAGCATACTTTGACATAGATCGACACCTGTCACGTCCATGTCCGATTTCCTCTGCCATATTTGATCCAATTCCAAACCGGTTCCGCATCCCAAGTCTAAAATTTTTTGACAGTCAGAGGGTAAGACTTCCGCAAACATCTGATAAGATTTTTCCCAAATAGACATATGCTCCTCATAACCGTCCAGCCGTTTTGTGAAAAAATCAGACATCTCCTCCAACGGCGAATCGGATGTATCATGCAGCCATTGTTTTAAGTCCTGCAGATATTTTTCCTGTGATCTCATACGTTTTCACCTCATATAGATTTTTATTGTATTTTCAGAATAACATACTTTCATGGCACAGGATGCATAAAATATTTTTATAAAAAAATATGAGCCAATACCTACTGGAAGTAAAATATATTTGACACCTAGTAAAATATATGATAATCTATGCTTGGAGGTGGGCAGATGGCGAGAAATATAGCGATCAAGGTGGCGCGGGCGGAGAAGGACATGACGCAGAAGGAGCTTGCGGAAGCGGTCGGCATATCCAGGCAGACGATGAATGCCATTGAACAGGGGGAATACAATCCGACGATTCGGTTGTGCCGTGCGATATGCCGTGTGCTCGGAAAGAGCCTGGATGATCTGTTCTGGGAGGAAGAGCAGGAATCAAGTGAGACGGGGAATGGAGGAAGCACATGAAAATATGGAAGAACAGACTGGATGAGATGCAGGAACAGAAAATGCTGCAGATCGAGCACAATGCGTGCTGGCTGGCGTTTTGGGGGCTGCTCGCGGTGATGTTCGGGCAGATATTGTACTATGGAATAGAGAGGGCACAGGTATTTCTGGGAGAATGGATCGTCTTTATGTGTCTTGCAGTATATTTGGTGACGGCAAGTATCAGGAACGGGATCTGGGACAGGACATTGCGCCCGTCTCTAAAGACCAATTTCTACGTGAGCCTGATCGGGGCGGTTGTGGGCAGCCTGATCCGCGTCTTTGCCGCTTACCGCATGTATGGCGATATCGGGCGGGCTTTGAAGGTGGGCGGCATTGTATTTGGGTGTGTACTGGTCAGCTGTTTTTTGTTCATGTCACTGGGGCTCTGGATCTACCGGAAGAGGGTGGCACGTCTCGAGGCAGAGGGGGACGAGGAACAGACGGATGAAGGTGGAAAGTGAGAAGATGGTCAGGGGAGGGAACCTGGATGGAAAAGATTACTGTCAGCTGCGCTGTTCAAGGCGGGATTGGTGCTGTATTAAGTGTATATGGTATCTGTCTCTGGTTTCGGAATCGGGGAAAGCGGACTCTTGCGGTGAGCTGTATTTTATCAGGCGCAGTCCTGCTGGGATATGCTGTCTGTCAGAGTATATAATATCAGGCGGCACAAACGTCAAATTCTGTAGGAGGTAGCACAAAGTGATTACAGCAGATCATTTAATAAAGACATTTACCAGGAACGAGAAGCGAAATAAAAAGAGGGAGATCAACGCGGTGGACAACATATCGCTGCAGGTGGATGCGGGTGAGATCGTCGGGATCCTCGGACCAAACGGTGCTGGAAAGACCACGCTGCTGCGCATGATGTCCAAGCTGATGAAACCAACCAGCGGCACGGTCAGCATCCGGATCGGGCAGACGGAGATATCGGATGCTGTGGAGGTGAAAAGGCATATCGGCTATCTCTCCAACAACACCAAACTCTACGGAAGGCTCTCCGCCAGGGAGCTGCTGCAGATGCTGGGCGTGCTCTACGGGCTGTCGGAGGGTGACACCGCCAAAAGGATCGTGAAGATCAGCGAGATCCTCTCCATGGATTCCTTTCTGGATAACCGGATCGAAAAGCTCTCAACGGGACAGACGCAGCGCGCCTCGATCGCGAGATGCCTGGTGCATGATCCCAAGGTCTACATCTTTGACGAGCCGACGCTGGGGCTTGATATCATCAGCAGCGCGTCCATCATCGATTTTATGAAAAGGGAGCGGGAGCGGGGAAAGACCGTCCTGTACTCCACGCATTACATGGAGGAGGCGGAGTATCTGTGTGACAGGATCGTGATGATCCACCAGGGAAGGATCATCCGGGAGGGAACGCCCGGCGATCTGAAGGCACAGATGGGAAAAGAAAGCCTGCGGGATGTCTTCGCAGAGCTGATCAATATGGAGGGAATGCCGGATGGACACTAAGATCATAAGAACCTTGCTAAAGAAAGAGATGCTGGATGTTTTCCGGGATAAGAAGACAGTCATTATGATGCTGATCGTGCCTGTGCTGCTGTATCCCATTGTTTTTATCGGCGCCATGCAGGTCATGGCTTTTGTCAACTCCAGCATGAAGGAACAGGAGTACCGGATCGCTGTGGAGATGGGCGACGAGGGCGCCATTTATGACCGGCTGGTGCGGGCGGGAGAACAGGAGCCGGGGGAAGACGAGACGGCATATCGGATCACGGTCGTCGACGCCGCTGCGATCGGGGGCGGTGAGCGCGCATGGGAGGCCGCGCTGGAGAAGGAGGAGATCGATGCGTATGTCTCCGCATGTGATTCCGGCGGAAGGACGCAGTACGATGTGTACTATCTCTCCTCAGTGACAAATTCTTCCTATGCGGCAGATCTTGTGACGGATGTACTCGATGATTTCCGGGAGGATCTGACAAGACAGCGGATCGCTGCGGAAGGGCTCAGCGCGGACGAGATCCTGGAACCGATATCATATGAAAGAAAAAATACTGCCAGCAGCGAGCAGTCTCTGGGGAGCATCATCGGTTCGGTCCTGCCCCTTATGCTGGTCGTCAGCCTGCTGATGGGGACCATGTACCCCGCGATCGATACGACTGCAGGAGAGCGGGAGCGGGGGACGCTCGAGACGGTTCTGACGCTGCCGGTCAGGAACAGGGATCTGATCACGGCGAAGTTTCTGACTGTGGCGGTGATCGGCATGGTCTCCGCGCTCCTGAACATGCTGTCGATGGGAGGCATCGCCGTTTACATGTACCAGATCATGGATCTGCAGACGGAGATGGCAGACATCGATATCGCGAAATTCATACCGGCGATCCTGGTGTGTATTCTGGCGGTGTTTGCGTTCTCCCTGTTTGTCAGCGCGGTGACGATGTGCACGACGGCTTTTGCCAAAAGCTACAAGGAAGCGAACAACTATATAACGCCGCTCATGCTGGTGATGATGTTCACAGGCTATGTCGGGTTTATCCCGAATCTGGAACTGACGCAGGGGATCGCGATGCTGCCTGTGGCGAATATCTGCCTGCTGATCCGAAATATGATGATCTTTAAGATCGATTACGCGATGACTGCAGTCGTTCTGCTCAGCAATGTGGCGTATGCGGTTCTGGCGATCCTGTTTCTGAGCAGGATCTACGACAGCGAGTCGATCCTGTTCTCAGATCAAAAAGGCGGCCTGCAGCTCTTTGAAAAGCGGGAGAACATGACCGGGGGCGGGGTTCCAACAGTGTCTGACGCCATGTTTGTGATGGCGGTCTCGCTGCTGCTGTTGATGTACGCGGGGAGTTTCCTGCAGATAAAGTACGGTCTGGCGGGGCTGTTTGCGACACAGATGATCCTGCTGGCAGTGCCGCTGTTTGTTGTGCTCTACACCAGGAGGGATATTCGGGAGACGTACGGTTTTTCAGGTGCTGGTGCGCAGGGATTTCTGGGCAGCGCGTTGCTGGGAGCGGGCATGTTCCTGGTCAATCTGGTGATCGCGGCGGGCATGATCCGCCTGTTTCCGGACAGCGCCGAAAATATGGAGACGGCTTTTGCGGGGATCATGGGCGACAACGTGGCGGCAGCGCTCTTTGTGATCGCACTCGCGCCGGCAGTCTGTGAGGAACTGCTGTTCCGCGGGGTGGTGTTCCACGCTGTGAAAGCGGGACACCGCACTGCCGCGGCATGTGCCGTCACGGCGGTGCTTTTTGGCTGTTTCCACATGAGTCTGGTGAAGTTTCTCCCGACGGGGCTGATGGGGCTGGTTCTGTGCATCGTGGTCTGGCAGACCGGCAGCATCTATCCGGCGATGCTGATGCACTTTATGAACAATGCGCTCAGTGTGGTGATCAGCTTCTGCCCGGAGCAGATCGGGAAGGTGTTTCCGGTATTTTATAAAAGCACGTTTTCGCTGGCGGACAGTCTGCTCCTTCTCGGAGGCGGGACAGTGCTGGCGGGGATCGGCGCGGTCATGCTGTGGAAGGGCGCAGCGGAAAAGGGAAGGAAAAAATGACACCGGGCGGATCCTGTGGTAGAATAGATACAGTGACACAGAAAAATACAGAGAAACGAACGCGGAGGGACTGTGATGGATGAGCGTATGGAAAAGCAACTGGCGTTTGCCCTGGAAATCGACAAGGTGAAGAATGTATTCCGGCAAACACATCTGTCGAATAACGGCAGAAATGAAAATGATGCCGAGCATTCCTGGCATATGGCGGTCATGGCGTATCTGCTGCGGGAATATGCCAATGAGGAGGTGGACATCGCGAAAGTAATGCTGATGTGCCTGATCCACGACATTGTTGAGATCGACGCGGGCGATACGTACGCATATGACGCGGAAGGGCTGCAGACACAAAAAGCCAGGGAGGATGCCGCGAAGGAGCGCATCTTCTCGATCCTTCCGCAGGAGCAGAAGACGGAGTTTGTGGCATTGTTTGACGAGTTTGAGGCATATGAGACTGCAGAGTCAAAATTTGCACACGCGATGGACAATATCCAGCCGCTGCTGCTGAACAACAGCAACGATGGCGGGGACTGGCGGGCGCACAATGTGACTGCCAGTCAGGTATATAACAGACAGGGAAAAACGAAGCTGGGATCGGAGAAACTGTATGAGGTGACGGATCAGATCCTTCAGGACAACATAAAAAAGGGGAATTTGAAGTAGCAGCTTCATACTGGATATGCATGAAGGCTGCTGCGCCCTGGCGAGAGCCTGACCGTATGCAAAAAGGATGCGGGCGCTACCGAAGCAGACGCAACCGGTATCACGGCAGGGTATTGTTTGTCCTGCAGATAGCACAGAAATTCCAATTAGCCTCTCAAATTTTCCAGCAGTTTCTCCGGTGCAGGAGAGGGACGCGGGAACTGTTACGGAGCAATGCAGGAATCGCAGGTTTTTCATTGACACCTGTACGGTATTGTGATATATTTTAAATGATTCTATATAGAATTATTTGGGCGTTTTATACGGGAATTGTTACAAATAAAAGTGTGTTGAGGCAGTGGATATCCATGTAAATTAGGAAAAGTATGCCACGTAGTCTGGTATTCCGAGCGGTTATACTTTGGAACGGAGGTTTGAGTATTCGAATGAAGACAAGAGAACAGATCCTTGAATTTATCAGCAAACAAAAAGTTGCTTTTGTAGCGTCTGTCGACGAGGAAGGGTTTCCAAATATGAAAGCGATGTTTGTGCCGCGCAAGATCGAGGGAAATTCATTTTATTTCTCGACAAACACCTCGTCCATGCGCACACAGCAGTTTCTGAAAAATCCGAAGGCGAGCCTTTACTTTTATCATAAAGGGCGCTTCAGGTATGAGGGGATCATGCTGGTCGGGACAATGGAAGTCCTGCAGGACGAGGCGGTCAAGCGCGAAATCTGGTGTGCCGGCGATACAATGTACTACAGACAGGGCGTCACCGATCCCGATTACTGTGTGCTGAGATTCACGGCAGTCAGGGGCAGACATTACTGTGATCTAAAGTCAGAGAGTTTTGAGATGGTTTAAATATTGACTGTGGACAGTGGTGGCATAAAATTTGTGATCGAGTAGAGAAGATTCATCTTCCCTGCTCGATTGTTTACTGTTCTGTGATGCCGGCTTCCGCGAGCAGCTTTTTGTGTTTTGCAATCTCCGCGGCATTATCCGACAGCTTCGCCGATGCCACGTTGACGACGGAATCTGCATTCCGCCTGTCCTCGTCACTGCCAAGACCCGCGCAGTTGTCGAGAGGCTCCCGTGCGTCGATGCGGTAGATCCCCGCTTTCTTTTTGGTCACGGAGTTCTTTTCGCCAGGCTGTGCCAGCAGTTTTACAGGCTTCTCTTCCCTGACGATCGAAACCGTTGTGTCCGCATCAAAGATATCGGCAGCGCCTGTCTCCGCCTTGTACAGGCATGCGTATGACAGCGCCTTGTAAAGAGTTCCGGCATTCACGTCATCGCCCGGCGATTTGTACTCAAGGATATTATTTCCGAGAAAGAAATCGGCAATGTCATTTTTGATGATGACGTCGCGTCTCTTCTTGATGATGAGTTCCTTATGGTTTCAGTATATCAAACCGGTCAGCTATGCGCAACAGGATCCGTCGCTGCATCGTCTTCTGACACCATGCGAACAATTTCCCAAATGCCTGATCAAAATCATATGTCCCGTTTGAGCAGATCTGCATGGACAATTCCATGATTTCCCGGTCTGTCTCATCAAGCAGACACAACAATTCCTGCTTGGTAAGGCAGAAAGTGCCTGTTAATAATCTTTTGTGCTGTGTAAAATGTGGCATAATTCCATCGGATTCCACCTGGAAAATTCTTCTATCCCGCATATAAAACCGCACGATTTTTTATAATGTTCCATTTTCATGATGATTTTTTTATACGAATCCAAATCCTGTACAGAGAGATTTTCGATGATCACCATGATATCGATATCGCTGTTTTCTGTCGCCTCCCCGCGCAGATAGCTGCCCTGCAGTCCCACGTACAGGAGTCTGCCGCCAAATACATTTTTCATCGAAAGGATCAATTGCTGTATATATTCATCTACTCGAAACATTCCGGATCACCTGCCTCCTCATTTCCAAGATATACTTTATAAGGTTTCCCTTCGTACAGATTCACGATCTGCCTGCGCAGTTTTGACGGATAGAGTTTGGATTGGTTGAGGGTTTGGATATCGAGCCAGTCAAATCCTGCCTGATTTTGATCCCTGTGGGACACCGCGTCAGGGGATTCGCCCTGATAGCCGCACAGAAATACGAGATCGACTCTGTGAAAGGATTCTCCGTGAACGCCTTCGATCACAAAGACCAATTCGTCTGCGGTCACTTGGATGCCCGTCTCCTCCGCCACCTCCCGGCAGACGGCTTCCGGCAGCAGTTCCTCTGATTCCTGTCCGCCACCAGGCAGGATATACCATTCCTCGTTGTTATCTTTGATCTTGACAGCCAGTATTCTGCCATCTTTGATGACCAGTGCCTTTGCAGAATTTCTGATGGATCTTTTCATAGTATCCTCCTTTGGGAGTTTCTTGATCAGTAACTGTTTACTCGTTCGTCAACGAAATAAAAGCGCACGCCATCAAGGAATTAATGCATTTTGTATGATTTTTACCTGTTCCCAGGATGGGGTGAACAGGAACCTTGATATAGAAATTCTAGTATTTTTTAGGAAAAATGTATAGACTTGAAATAAAAAATTTGGTATCATGTACAATGAACTGTGCCCTGGATCGTGTTTGTGATCTCTAAAAGATATCCTCGGCGATGATCCGTTTGGCAGGATCATGATAGCGCAGGTAAAGACAGGCGAAATAAAGTTCCGGCATGCGATCTTATGAATGTGTCTGAATGAACGATTGAGTTCGAATAGTCGCTACAAGTCTGGGAAGCCTTATAAACAGGGCGTTCCCGGGCTTTCCTTTTTGCGCTGCTACTATTTTGCTACTAAACGCAACTACTCTGTTCCGCATCGCTTTATTATAAGTTTGAATTTTTCCAAACAGTGTCTAGAAGATCAGATTACTTTTCTTTGGGGCATAGGGATAACCTTTCCCGGTGCTGTTTCCTTTGGCAGTGGCGCCGGGCCGTATGGAAGTCCTGTATTGGCACATGCTGTATCTGAAGTAGCTAAACCGTCAGTTGTGCCATCATCATAGGAAATTCCCATAGTTTCAAGTAACGGATTACTCGTTGGCGGCTCCGGTGTCGGTGTAACACCGACCGTTGCTGCAAGCTGCTCCAGATTGCTGACAAGCTCCTGCTGTTTGTGCGGAAACAGATGCGAGTAAGTATTCAGTGTTGTGGATACCTTTTCGTGTCCCAGTCTGTCGGCGAGGATAAGTGCATCACAGCCCTGATTGATAAGTAAACTGGCATGTGAGTGGCGGATGTCATGAATCCGTATCCGCTTAATGCCGGTTTTCTTACAGCCCCGTTCCATCTCATGGGAGAGAAAGTGCTTGGTAGCCGGGAACAGTCTTTCGTTAGGGTCAAGCATATATCTGGTATTAATAAAATTTTGTAGCTCTTGGCACAGAAAATCGGGGATTGGAACTTTCCGCCTGCTTTTCTTTGTCTTAGGCGGCGTGGTGATATCCGTTCCATTCAGACGCTGATAGGTTTTGTTGATATCAATCTGTTTTTTGACAAGATCAATATCGGCAGCGGTAAGCGCCAGCAGTTCTCCTTCACGCATTCCTGTCCAGTAGAGTACCTGAAAGCAGATATAGGAAAGCGGCTTGTCCTTGATGCCTTCACGAAATGCGGTATACTCATCATAGGTCCAATAATCCATTTCCTCAGCTTTTGCCTGTCCCATGCTTCCAGCCTGACCACAGGGATTCGTATTTAAATCATAGAAGCGTTTTGCGTAGTTGATGATACAGGTAAGCTGATTGTTGATGGTCTTTAGATAAGTTTTGGAATAACCATTTGGGGAATTCATCAGCTGATTCTGCCACCTGCGTACATCCGAAGCCTTAATCTCATTGATTGGCTTGCTGCCAAAGAATGGGAGAATATGTGTTTCGTAAATATGCTTCTTGGTCAGAATGGTTGACTGCTTGAGCCTTGCATCCATATCTTCTATATAAAGTTCGTAGAGATTCTGAAAAGTCATATCTGGGTTAGCGGACTGTCTTTCAAGAAAATCCCTTTCGTATGCCAGGGCTTCCTTTTTGGTGGCGAAACCCCGTTTCCACTTCTGCCGGTTGTTGCCCTGCCAGTCCGTATAGTAGAACTTGCAGAACCATTTACCAGTCTTATTATCTTTGTAAGCTGGCATAAATATCATCTCCTTTGCTAAAGTGTAGTAATCCTCAGAGTGAAATGCAAAATCACTTATTTGTTGTATTGCTCTGAAGCTGAACCACAAGACTGTGGTGTGTACTGCACCTGTTCAGAAAATTGAGATTTCAGGTGCATTTATCCAAAGGCTATGATATAATCTACTTGTCTAGTACAGCGTTTTTTTGATGCTCATATACTATCAAGGCTGTTTTTAACCAGCA
>CAJUQU010000021.1:0-17144 GCA_910588595.1 uncultured Lachnospiraceae bacterium
GAAAGGCTTATCTGTCTGGAAACCAACGATTGTCTCCTTGCTCTTGTCGAGGTATCCCGGACCATGAGAAGTGATTGTGGAGATAACCTTTGTGTCCATGTCAAGAACACCGCCGGCTTCTCTTTCCTTCTTCTGAAGGTCAAGAACCATGTCCCATAAATCTTTTGTGTTCTGTGTAGGTCCTGCAAGGAAAGCCTCATCACCTTCATACGGTGTATAGTTCTTCTGGATGAAGTCACGCACGTTAATTTCGCTTTCCCACTTGCCACCTACAAAATCTGTCCATTCTGGTCTCATTTTGCAAAGCCTCCTAAATATAATTTTAATTTTTATGCGGTATGGCACCGCTGGTTACTGAAGTTTAGAATGTTGATTGTTACGAAAATGTGAAGTCCTGTCTAACATTCATAATTGTATTATATCCTTAATATTGTATACACGTCAACACTATTCTTTGTACTTTTTTGTGTACAGGGGAGTTAAAATTATTAAAAAATTGTGAATTATAACGGAGGGGGCGATTTTGTGTCTGCCAGTCTATTGCCAGATTTTCATAATGAAGTGTTTGGCGATCTATCAGCGACAATGCATCTGATCACGATCCATCAGCCGCTGGATATCATACAGGACGTTCATCCGGTTTCCGCCAGCCTCCGAATGGTATTTGCGCAGGATTCTTTTTACTGCCATATCTGCATTTTGCTTATTTGTGTCCATCAGCAGTGCCAGCAGCTGTGTGGAGCTGTATTTCGTCGTCACGTCGCCTTTCCTCAGAGAGAATACGACAGCATGCTGTAAGTGTTCAAGCTGCTGCTGGATCACCACCGTATCCGCATCTATATACTCCTCCAGGGTGAAAAGAACACATTGCACCTCGCGATGGTCGCGGATCAGATTCCGCTCCATAAATCGGTAGATCTTCTCAAAATGATCGTACTCGACTTCGAATGATCCTTCCATTTTCTGATCTTTCAATTTTTCTGTGATCTCCTCGAGTGAGCAGCGCGCTCTGCTATGGTTGAAGTCACTGTTTCCGGATCTGTTCACATCGGCAAAGAAGCGATATCCGTTCTTACCCTCATTTTTCACGCTATATAATGCCTTATCTGCATTTTCGTACAGCGCCTCGTAGGTCACACCGTCATGCGGTGCACTGGCGATGCCAATAGATACAGTCACCCGCATCAGCCTGCCCGGTGTGACCAGACTGCGTTCGATGTGTCGGATAAAACGCCGTGCCTTTGCGATCACTTCGTACTTGTCACAATAGCCTGGAGAAAAAACAACAAATTCGTCGCCGCCAAGCCTTGCGATAATATCATTTGGATCCACGGATTCCTTGAGTGCTTTTGCAAATTTTATGAGAACGCAGTCTCCTTCCACATGTCCATAGTTATCGTTGACACTCTTAAAATTATCGAGGTCCATGATGAAAAAGGTTCCTTCGCAATGCGCGAACAGACTGGAGTTGACCAACTCGGGGATTCCCTGGCGGTTCCGAAGTCCTGTAAGCGGATCGCGCTTTGCCATGGCGATCATTTCCCGCTGTCTTTCGACAGTCTTTGCCATTTCCCGCAGCTGTTGTTCCAGCTGCTGTTTCATTTTTTCAAGTTCCACTAGTCTTTGATCTTCACTGATCGTTTCTTCTGCCTGCATATTCATCCCTCTACTGACTTTTAACGATAGTTCATTATTCCGTGTTGAACCGGATTTTCAAATAAGTATTTAGTACAACTATACCGTAAATACAGGCTAAATTCTACAAAAATTAACGATACTCTTCATTGCATACTTTTACAAATTGAGCGAAACTTAATTTTATCAGCGTTGACTCACGTTGAGCCGTCAGTGTTCTGCCGGCATGCCTTCATTTCCATGCGCAGATAGACCATGTCGGTCAACTGTCTGCCGCACTCAAATATAGGGTGGTCATAATTGTCTAAAAAAAAGTTTTTGACGCAGTGTGACCGCTTAAAACCACATTTTTCATAAAAAGGTATCGTCAGAGGGCTGTCTCCTGTACCGACCTGCAGGATTTCAAAAGCTTCCCCGTACTGCCTTGTTACAAAGCAGACCAGTGCTCTGGCGTACCCTCTGCCCTGGTATTCCGGGGCAGTTGCGATGTTTTTGATCTCGAGGATCCCATCGCCCTCGTCGGTGACGACACAGACCGCCCTGACGCCGTTGTCGTCCAAGGCGTACATCGTGCCGCGCTCCAAATAACGGTCGATCATGCTCTCCTGTTCGTCCGCGAGCAGGAGCAGGTCGAGATATTGCTTTTTGTTCTCAGGAACTTCGATGATGTTCAAGATTTTCCTCCTTTGTTGCAGCGAACATGGCAAGAATTTGCACCGCTGTTTGTGAAGTTAAACGGGGGACTATTCTGTACAGTCCCCCATTCATGATACTTTATTCCTCGATGCCCGCTTTCTTCTTGGTCATGGAGTACTTTTCGCCGAGTTGTGCCAGCAATTTTACAGGCTTTTCCTCCCTGACGATCGAATCCGTGGTGTCCGCATCAAAGATATCGGCAGTGCCTGCCTCCGCATTGTACAGACATGCGTAGGACAGTGCCTTGTAAAAAGTCCCGGCGTTCACGTCATCGCCCGGCGATTTGTACTCAAGGATATTATTCCCGAAAAAGAAATCGACAATGTCATTTTTGATGATAAGCAGGTCTATTTTCAGGGGCATTTTGCCCAGGTTATGTTCCTGCTCATAGGTCAGGTAGTTCTTGTATTCCCGAAGCGCTAACTCCACGGCGGAGCAGAATGTGAGATGCCATTGGATATTGTCTTGTATGTCCAATAAAGTATGCTTCCTTTCCCGTTTGTGTCCTCAGTATATCATATCGCCTGTCTGTGCGCAACTGAATCCCGTAGACTATGATGCACACTCTATACAATATTTCGACAGTGATGCAGTGGCATCGTCTGGAAATTTTAACGACGCAATGGCAGGAATGATTTTTCAAACACGCTCTAGCTTTGTTAGCAAGATTTATCAACCGGAAAGCAGTCGTGTCTATGGAAAGGCAGCCGTAACCGTGATAAGATAAATGTGACAAGATATAGATCATTATTGGAAGAAAGGAATACAGAGAATGAACACCCACATCGAGATCAAAAACGCAAGAATCCACAATCTAAGAGGGATCGACGTTAGCATTCCCAAGCAGAAGCTCACTGTCATCACGGGCGTGTCGGGCAGCGGGAAGTCAAGCCTGGCATTTGACACGCTCTACGAGGAGGGAAAGAGAAGATATCTGATGTTCTCCGGCACAGAATTCATGGTAGATTCCGTGCCGTCATTTGACAGCATCACGGGGCTCTCGCCGACAGTCGCGGTCGAGCAGAGGATCATACGGCAGTCCAATCCGAGAAGTACCGTGGGGACCAAGACAAAGATAAGCGCCATGCTTGCGGCGCTGTATGCCAGTTACGGAAACTGTCTGCCGGAGTACGATGACAGACAGCACATAGACATCTCCATGTTCCAGCGCAATTCGCCCAAAGGAATGTGTGTGAAATGTCTGGGCAAGGGCATCATCAAGTGGATCGATGCCGACAGGATGTTCGCCGACCGGAGTCAGCATATTTGCGAGGTCGCGTGCGACCTGGGCAAAAAGGGAGCGACGAGATCGATGCTCGAGGAATTCTGTCGGAGCCATAACATGGATCTGTGGAAGGACAGGCTGTCTGATCTGACAGAGGAGCAGATTGACCTGCTCAAATACGGGGACGGCGGGAAGTCAAAATTTTACGGCTTCATTCCGTGGATCACCATGCTCACCAACGGCGCTGTGTCAACTTCCGGAAGAACGGCGTACCTGTTAAAGAATGCGGGCATGATGGCGGAGCGGACCTGTACAAAATGCGGCGGGACGGGACTTGGCGAACGGGCTTCCCACACAACCTTTGCAGGCAGGACCATCAATGAGCTGGAGGACATGTACATCAGCGATCTGCTCGATTTTTTGCGGGAAAGTTACAGGGCGTGCGGCGGGAGGAACCCGCTGTTGAAGGAGATCGTCACAAAGCTGTCCTGCATGGTCGATGTGGGGCTCCATCACCTGGCACTCTCGCGTCCTGTCCCGTCGCTCTCGGGCGGTGAGATCCAGCGATTGTTCCTGGCAAGCTACATCATCGCGGAGATGGACTCCATCGTCTTTGTGTTTGACGAGCCCACGATCGGGCTGCATGAGATCGAGAAGGAGAATCTGATACGCATTATCCGAAAGCTGGTCGTCAATGGAAACACTGTCGTGGTGGTGGAGCACGATGAGCAGTTTATCCGCGAGGCGGACTACATTATCGATATGGGACCCGGCGCCGGGATCCGGGGCGGCGCGAAGATCTACGAGGGTGCCTATGAAGCGTTTTTGCGATGTGCAGGATCAAAAACGGCGCCCTATCTATACGAAGATCCGCTCGGCGCAGGCGGGCGGGAAGGTTTTCAGATCAAGAGGGCATACCGCGGGGTCGACAGGAGCAAAATGCTGACGATCGCAGGCGCGAAGCTGCACAATCTAAAAAATATCACCGTCGAGATCCCGCTCGGTGTCATGGTGGGGGTGGCAGGTGTGTCGGGCAGCGGCAAATCCAGCCTGATCGCGGACACGTTAGTGCCTGCCTTAAAACAACAGTTAAAAGCCAAGTGTGTCATGGATGGGGACGACGAGGAAGAGCAGGCGGAAATTCCTGACAGGAGTGTCACATTGACGGGTGCAGGAAATATCAGGCACTGCTTCATTATTGACCAGCGGCCGATCGGTCGGAGCAGGACTTCGTGTCCGGCTACGTACACAGGTATTTTTGACCGGATTCGAAGCCTGTTTGCGGCGAGTGACAAGGCAAAGGAATGCGGTTATACAGCAGGTATGTTTTCCGTGAACAGCAAGGGCGGTTGTCCTAAATGCAAGGGTGAAGGTGTCATACATTACCATGTGGGCTTGGGCAATTTTATGGACATTGACTGCGATGCGTGTGGCGGCAGCGGATATATCAGGGAGGCGATGGAAGTGACTGTCGACGGGAAGAATATCCGCGAGGTGCTGGAGATGAGTGTGGACGAGGCGAAGGATTTTTTTGCCGCGAAGGACAGTGCCATCGACAACATGCTCACGGTCCTGCAGCGCGTGGGAATGGGCTACATCAAATTAGGACAGGCGACACCGACGATCTCCGGCGGCGAGAGCCAGCGCATCAAGCTTGCAAAGGAGCTGTCAAAGGGAAAGAGCAATAAGGGCGCACTGTACATATTGGATGAGCCGACGACGGGGCTTTCCTTTTATGACAGTGAACAGCTGATGCACCTGCTGGATGAGCTTGTCGACATGGGAAACTCCATCATAGTCACAGAGCACGATCCGTACATACTCTCCAACTGCGACTACATCGTCGAGCTGGGCGAGGGCGGCGGAAACGAGGGCGGCAATGTGATCGCGGCAGGGACGCCTGCGGAGCTGAAAAGGACTCCCGGATCAGTCATAGGGAGGTATATGAAATGAATATCAAGGAAAAAATAGATCGGTACATAGCAAGCCGTCGCTATCGGCAGGTGAACAGTGTCCTGCTGTGCAGGGACGACGAAATACTGGTAGAATGCCATTATAATGGTTTTCGGGAAAACAGCAGAAATGTGGTCTTGTCCGTGGCGAAGAGTATCATGTCAGTCTGTGCGGGGATCGCGCTGGACAGGGGGCTATTGCAAAGCCTCGAGGATCCGGTTTATCAGTATATCCCGGTGTTTCGCGAATGCCGCGATCCGTTTCACAGAATGATCACGGTGCGCCATCTGCTGACGATGACTTCCGGGATCTGCTGGAATGGAGGTGTCCACTACCACTGTCCCATGATGCGGCAGCTTCGGGATTCGGGGGACTGGATCTCGCACATTGCGGACTGTGCGGTCGCCGATGTCCCGGGAACGAAGTACAATTATAAGGAGTGGGACGTGATCCTGCTGGCAAAGCTTTTGGACAAGGCGTGCGGTGACATGTTTGATTTTATGGACGAAAATCTGTTCAGACCCCTGGGGATCGAGAGTGCGCGCTGGTATCAGAGTCCGTGCGGCGTGTACTACAGTGTGGGAGACGGTGCGGACAATGACAACGAGACGAAGTTCGCACTGACGGCGCTCGACATGATGAAGATCGGACAGCTTTTTCTGCATGAAGGAATGCACAGGGGAGAGCGGATCCTGTCCGCGGAGTACATTCGACAGGCAGTGACGCCGCTCAAGTCGAATCCCGCGTACGGTTTTCTGTGGTGGGTCGGGGACGACTGGTACGGCTGCCGCGGATACGGCGGTCAGAGCGTCACGGTGATTCCGGCTGAAAATGCGGTGATCGTGACGCAGGCAACGCCGACCGACAGAGGAATGGGGTATTTTGACCTGGTGGGGTACTGCAGGGAGGTATTACAGGAGGACTGATACTGCAGGCGGATATTGGGGCATCGAAATCATAAAATAGTAATTGCTATATCAGTGATATCACGCGCGCGTCTTTGGATCTGCAGCGGTTTTTCCATCAGATCAGGCTGATCTTTCCGCCCATGAACGGGGCGTTTGCGCCGAGTGATGAGGAGCTGTCTGCCAGACCGGATCTGGAAGAGAGACTCTGCGATTACTGTATCGGGGAGGATATCATCTATCTCTCGCTTTCCTATTCGGTTGCGGACAGTGCATACAACCTGGTGAAGCGCGCTGCGTATTTTGCGGGTGTCGGCTTCTTTTCGCCGTCGGACGGCGGGGAGGCTTTGGTCTATTTTGAGAGCCGCTGCCCGATGCTTCTAGAGGGCGGGTGGTTCCAGGCAGTAAGTGTGTCTGATTTTGGCAGCGTCCGCACGAAACTCGGTGAAATGACAGCAAAAGAGCGCAGTTATCTCTATCTGACAGACCCGGTTGGCAGCTATATCCAGGTCGGCGGTTTTGGGGACATTTTCACAGTCGAGAGACGCGTATATACGGACTGCATGTCGTACACACACCAGAAAGCAGGATATTTATCTGCAGGAGGATCAGATGAGGAAGGCTGCGTGGAGATCGCCGGAAATCAGGTGAGCGTAAAGCGGCATCAGATCTTATCGGGTGGAACGGTGCAGCAGTTATTTTGGGACTTTTTCCGGCAGACGGAGACGGCGGACCAGATCGGGTGGACAGAGATTCAACTTTGAGGGGGCTGATATGGACAGCAGTACGATGGTGAACATAGGGGAACAGCGATTTGACAGGGTGATCGGGCAGGATAAGTTTTATATCGACAAAACGGATTTTATCAGGGAATGGTGGGAGACTGGTTCGACAGTGACACTCATTGCCCGCCCGCGCCGCTTTGGCAAGACACTCAACATGAGCATGCTCGAGTGCTTTTTCTCGAACCGGTATGCGAAAAGGGGCGATCTGTTTGAGGGGCTTTCTATCTGGAAGGAGGAAAAGTATAGACAGATGCAGGGTACTTTTCCAACCTCGCGGACACGTACAGGATCCGCTCAAACCGTGAAAGCGGATATGGCCGCTATGATGTGATGCTGATACCGCTCGATCGGAGTGGAAAGGCGTTCATATTTGAGTTTAAGGTGCTGAATCCCTATGAGGATGAGAGGACGCTCGAGGAGACGCTCGCAAGCGCCCGCGCACAGATTGAAGAGAAGCATTACGAGGCGGAACTCATCTCGGAGGGCTTTGCCCCGGGGCAGATCCGCAAATATGGATTCGCGTTTCAGGGAAAGACATGTCTGATCGGCTGAGGCGCACAATAACTGCGGGGACAGTCGCGGAGACGCGGCAGTGGGTGCAGGCAGGTGTGCAGGTGAATATTAAAAAATTGCAAAAGTATATTTACGTTTGCATTTTTAATTATAAATTGGACAAAGTAACCAAAAAGATATACAATTTACATAGAACTATTTGTATCTTTTTGGTTATTTTTCGTGAAATATTATGCGGAAGAACGTCCGCTTCTGCATAACTGGCACCTGCGCATGTTGTCGTCAGCCGATGATGCCGCCGCGAAACAAAAGCTATTGAAAAAAAGGAGAGGAATTATGCTGAAAAAATTGAATCAACTAAAAATCAGGGATCGACTTGTTCGGGCATTTATCATGATCGCGTGCATGCTGGCTGCTGTCTCTGCCGTGGTTCTGATCACCATGATCGTCATGTCGCGCCTCTACGCCTCTGCGATCGCTGACTATGGGTTCGCGCAGGGAGATGTAGGAAAAGCAATGGCACAGTTTGCCGACACGCGTTCTGCGATGCGCGGGATCATCGGGTATGACGATATGAGTGCCGTCAATACGCTGCTGGAGAACCACAAGACATACAAAGACAATTTTACCAAGGATTTTGAAAACCTTGAAGCCTACATGATCACAGACGAAAATATGAAAGTGT
Organism: uncultured Lachnospiraceae bacterium; assembly: GCA_910588595.1. Taxonomy (GTDB): domain Bacteria; phylum Bacillota; class Clostridia; order Lachnospirales; family Lachnospiraceae; genus COE1. The sequence goes on from CAJUQU010000021.1 coordinate 8,398, forward strand.
ACAATGATATCAAGGATAGGCTGGATGACTACTGGAAACTCGAGGACGAAATCATCACGAAGGGGGCTACGGTCGATATAATGCAGTCGAGGGCAGCCCAGGACAGGGCGGTAAATGAGCTGATACCAGTGTACAATGAGATCTACGACCAGCTGACGCAGATCATGGATATCAAAGTGGACGAGGGTCAGACGGTATCAAATGTTCTTGCGATCGTCATTATCATACTCACAGTTATCATTGTGATTATTATTGGGATCTCCATCGCTTTCGCAATTTCTCTGGGCAAGGGGATTGCCAACAGTATCGCGGTTCCGCTCGACCAGATCATGCAGCGCCTCGATATCTTTGCAAAAGGGGATCTCTCGTCGCCGTTCCCGACAGTCGACACACAGGACGAACTTGCAGATATGGTCACGGTGACTACCAATATGGCGGCTTCCCTGCAGTTTATCATCCACGATGTAGCCCAGGTGCTTCATCAGATGGCATGTGCAAACTTTGCTGTCATCAGTAAGGACCGGAGCAAATACGTCGGCGAGTTTGAGGGCATCCTGACGGCGATGAAGCTTTTGAAAAAACAGATGGCTGAGACGCTCAGATCTGTAGGTGAGGCGTCAAACCAGGTATCGGCTGGGGCGAACAACCTTTCCATGGCGTCACAGAGTCTCGCGGAGGGTGCGGCAGACCAGGCTGGCGCCATCGAGGAAATGCAGGCGACCATCACCACGATTTCCGATGACATCCGGGTCACTGCAAAAAATGCCGAGGAATCCTACACACAGGCGCGTACATATGCGGACGAGGCAGAGCGCAGCCGCAGGGAGATGAAGGCGATGATGGGAGCGATGTCGCGCATCAACGAGGCATCCCAGCAAGTTGGCAACATTATCTCCGAGATCGAGGCCATCGCATCCCAGACAAACCTGCTCTCGCTGAACGCCTCCATTGAGGCGGCGCGCGCCGGCGAAGGCGGACGTGGATTTGCAGTCGTTGCGGACCAGATCCGGCAGCTGGCGGAGCAGAGTGCGAAGTCCGCTTCCGAGACCAGATCTTTGATCGAAACTTCTTTGAGTTCGATCGCCGACGGAAACAAGGCGGTAGATGTGGTCAACGTCTCGATCGACAAGGTGGTTGAGGGGATCGAATTGATCGCCGGCTCCTCGAGGTCCATCAGCGAGATGGCAAATAACCAGGCGGAGGCGATGAAGCAGGCAGAGCAGGGTGTCAATCAGATCTCCGAGGTGGTACAGTCCAACTCCGCGACAGCACAGGAGACCTCCGCAACCAGCGAAGAGCTGTCCGCGCAGTCCACGACGCTGGATTCGCTGATCAGCAGATTTCAGCTTCCGACGGAGTAGCATGCGCAAGTTTTCGTGAACTGCGCTGCGCACGGCAGAGAAACTGTTCCGCAGCAGCGCGGTTCGGACTGGATCGGTCGCGCCTCATAGCGTGATCCAGACATAATTTCGCTCCGCAGTCGCTCTTTCGATTTTCCCGCCGTTAGCCAGTGCGACGTGAAGTGACGGTGTGTTCTGGCTGTTGACAGTGATCAGCAGCCTGTCCATGCCCATCTTTTTGCTTTCCTCGATCAGGAGGGACAGCAGGATCTTGCCAAGTCCTCTGTTCCTGTCTGACGGGCGTATGGAATACCCGATATTTCCGCCCTGTTCGAGCAGTTTCTCTGTCAAAAAATGGCGCAGATTGCCGTAGCCGACGGGTCTGCCGTCCTCGAACAGCCAGAATGTTGACTGGGGAACCTTCCAGCCGTCCACAATGCCGATCTGTTCCGCGGCCAGTACTTTTCCCTTGAGCCATTCTTTGTATTCTTCAAACTGCATACCCGCTGCATTGTTGATAAAACCGTTTTCATCGGCGGGCAGCTCCTGCAGCATTTCGTAGATATCCATGCCGTCCGTGACGGCAGCTTTTCTCAATTCGATTCCCATTATAAATTCCTCCTTTACGTGTTCAATATGACTCATTTTAAGGTGCTTCATAAAATAGATGAGGCGTGAAAAGATGTATTGCCATTATAGCATACATGTCTGCCGCGCACAAGTATTTCAGGGATAGCGCAAAGACTGTTGCTGCTGCATCAAAATCAGCTGGGGCGTGAACAGGAACCAGTTCAGAGCATTCAAAATACATTTTAAGACAATTGGATTGTATCGCAAAAGGCGGTGTGGTAAACTATATTTTTTAAGAGGAGGCGTGAGTGTGGTTCGCATAGCAGTTTGTGACGATGAGCAGTATATGCTGAATAAGATCAGTGCGATGGTGTCTGCCTTTTTTGGAAAGAGTGGTCTGCAGGAACGCTTGCCCCGATCGGTAGAAGTGACACCGTTTTCGTGCGGTGAGACCCTCCTGCAGTCGGACAGGGCATTCGATGTCGTGATCCTCGATATCCAGATGGCGGGCATGGACGGAATGGAGACGGCGAGACAGCTGCGCAGCCGCGGCTTCAGGGGATATCTGATCTTTGTGACGGTTTTTGGGGAAATGGTATTCCGGTCATTTGAGGTACAGGCGTACGACTATCTGGTCAAGCCGGTCGGGAAAGAACAGTTTGAGCGAACGATGGAGCGTCTGCTCGCCTCCCTGATGCAGAGGGAGGCGGGGAAAAAGCTGCTGGTCCAAAGAGGGTATGACAGCAGCATCATCGCCTTTGATGAGATCGTCTACTGTGAGATCATTGGCAGGAAGATCTATCTGCATCTGGTGTCGTCGGAGGTGATCGGCTATTACGATAAGATCGAAAATCTCGAGACAAAGCTGGACAGCAGATTTTACAGATGCCACAGGAGCTATCTGATCAACATGGAATACCTGCGCGGCTACAGCAACGGCGCGGCAAAGCTGGAGGGCGGGGCAGAGATCCCGGTATCGCGCCTGCGCAGCAAGGATTTTTCGGAAGTGATACTGCGGTACATGGAGCGGGGAAAGGGTTAGGTTATCTTGGAGGGCTGTCTTGATTTTTTTAATGAGTATGTCATGGGAATCGTTCAGATCAGTGTCGGGTTCCACTATTACACAAAGTTTCTGAACAGGAGGGCAAAGCTTGTCCCCCGCCTGCTGTTTGTTGTCTGCGGCGCCATTGTGCTGACGGTGCAGGCGGGCGGGCTGCCCGCGTTTGCAGCCTATGTTCTGCTGCATGCGGCTGTGGGGAGGATCGCATACAAAGAGGAGCTGCTGTCATCGGTATTATATGCTATTGTGACTGGGGAGGTCATGCAGCTGTGCTATGGCATTTTCAATGCCGCACTGTGCATGGTGTACCCGCTCGTGCACGCGCTGCCACAGAAGGTGGTCAGCGTTCTGTTTATGCTGTTGGGTAATCTGGCGGTCTTTGCGATGATTTTCTGCTACCGCATGATCTACCAGTATTTTGTGTGCAGCGATGCCGACGGCGGGGTGAAAAAGAGTCCATACGCGGTTCTGATCCTGATGCCGACGCTGCTGATCTTTCTGATGAGCGCGTATATCAATTACACTGTTTATGGAAATGCGATCATCACGGACAGGAGCGGAAAAATAATGAATACTGATCACAGCCAGACATTTGTGATACAGCTTTTGGGGATCGCGAGTCTTTTCTGCGTGATGTACGCATACCGGAGACTTCTTGAAAATGTGCGGTTGAGCACGCAGATATCCCTGCTCGCACAGCAGGAGCACGATCTGAACCAGTATGTGGAGGAGGCGAGAGCACATTATGAGAGCACGAGATCCTTCCGCCATGATATCAAAAACCATCTCACAGTGACGCGGGAGCTGCTGCAGAATGGCAGATGGGATGATGCGCTCGGCTATGTGACAGATCTCGAGTCGGGCACCAGGGAACTGTCATTTCCGTGCAGCACAGGCAATCCGGTGGTTGATATCCTGCTCGGAAACAAACTGGGGATTGCAGAGAGGAGTGCGATCGACGTCCACTGTGCGCTGACACTGCCGTACCCCTGCGCGATCCGCGACATTGATTTCTGCATCATTCTGTCCAATGCCCTGGACAATGCGATTCGCGCCTGCAGAGACATGGACGGGGAGCGGTATATCCGTGTGACAGGAAATGTGCAGGGCGACTTTATCCGGATGGAGGTGGAGAACAGCTATCAGGGAAAAGGGTTGTTCAGGGAGGGCACAGGGCTGTCCAACATCAGGAGGACTGCCGAGAGATACCAGGGGGCGGTGCATATGAAACTTGAAAATGGATCGGCTGTCCTCAACGTGCTGCTGATCGTTCCGCATTGAAAAATCATTGGCTTCCGGATAAAGTATACTTCATACAGATCAGTTCACGACATCGAGAAAGCATTTGAATACGAAACGATTTACTTGCCGGTGCTTGTGTCCGATAATGATTGTGAAGGCAGGATATACTGCCGGATCAGTACACAGAGACGAGGAGTTGCAGATATCATGCACAAGGAGACTGCGAGATCCTGTCAAAAGAAATGGAGGGGACAGTATATGGCAATGGAGATTAATGGAAGCTATGGCAGCTGCAATACGGATTATGAGGAAGCGCTGAGGGCGAAACGCCAGGAGCGGGCAGAGGAGGCGGAGAGGGCAAGAGAAGCAGGAAAGGACGCCAGCGCAGGACCTGTTCCAAAGGACGAGTACATCAGCAGTGAGGCGTCGGGAAATAGACCGAGCGGGCTGTACCGGTTAGGGCAGGACGAGGACGGCAATCCGAAGGTGTTGTACGACGATCCCAAAAAGCCAGCCTGGAACAGGGCTGCGGAAAAAGCGGATCAGAAGTCTGTCGATGCAGATCAGGACGAGGATCCAAAGGTGTCCGGGCAGAAGTGCATCGGCAACACGGACCGGGTTGACCAGGAGATCCGAAAACTCAAGGAACAGAAGAAACAGCTGCAGCAGCAGATCAAATCGGCAGCCGGTGACGAGGAGAAAGTCAGGCAGCTGAAGGCAGAGCTGGCGCAGGTGGAAAACGAACTGAGCCAGAAGGACAACGACACATACAGGAAGCAGAACACAGTTTTCACAGAAGCATGACCACATATAGAAAAAAACAGCGCGAAAAAGACAGTGCTATGATAGAAATAGCATTCATTTGGAAAGAAACGCGATCACGCGGCTGTTAAAATCGTTTGCCTCCTCGTAGGCAGCGTGACCGAGATCCCTGTACAGATACAGTTCACTGCCCGTGATCTGCTCAGCGGTCTCCATAGAAGAAGCGCCTGTCACGATCTGGTCTTTGCCGCCGCCGATGACCAGGGTCGGGCAGGTGATGTCATGCAGAGACTCGTAGGCGTCGTGCTGTGCGCAGGAGGCAGCCTGCACGATAAAGCGGCTGAAATCCTTTGGCTTTCCGATGTTTGCAAGAAGCGGATAGAGGCGGCGGTATCGTCTCAGGTAATTTTCTGAATAAGATTTTTCTGCGGTGTCGATCATGAGTGCTCTGTAATCGCCCCGCCTGGCAAACCGGATCCAGCTGTCGACGACATGCCGGACCGTTTCATTGGGTCTTGACAGCGTGACGGCGAGCACAAGCCTGTCGACAAGTTCGGGATGGTCGATCGCCAGATACTGTGCGATCATGCCGCCCTGGGAGACGCCGAGCACCTTTGCGCGCGTGATGCCGAGTGTCTGCATGCCAAACGCCAGATCTTCTGCCATATCTCTCGTGGAATAGCCTTTATTCATAGTTTTCTCAGCATTTTTCTCCACATATTTTTCCAAATGATTTTTCCGGCTGAAAATATATACCCTGTAGTCTTTGGCGTACATGCGGTAGGTGTACGCCAGCGGGAGCGCCATGCCCTTCACTGTCGTGAGTCCGTCCCCGAGTCCGGGGATCATGACCAGGACGTCGTCTCCCTGTCCGAATGTGATATAGTCCATATCAGTGTCTTCGATATGGATGCGCCCGCCTTTTGCATTCCAAAACATCTCTGATCCTCCACTCTGATGAGATTCTAACGATATAGGATAAGGAACTGTAGAAAAATAACTGACGCATCTTGACTTGTCTATTTCTCCGATTATGTATATCAAAAAGCCTCGCCGTAGCCCGCTATGCCTACGTTTTTTGCTAATTGCTTTAGCAATTTCACCTCGAAGAAATATCCTGCGCAAGCTGCATCGGTTATTTTCCTACAGTTCCTAAGTATAGACTTTTTTGTGAAAGATGTAAATAGGATCGAACAGAGTTTACGGAATGTGGTTTTTTTGTTATGATATAGACGAAATCCTCGGCTGCAGGCAGCGAAGGGAAGGAGTGGGTTCCTGCACAGAAGAGTGGCTTGACGCGTGGGCAGAAAGGGTGATCCGGGAAGTTGACAGTTCCGAGTCGATCTCTGCGGGGATGGTGTGCAACCTGCTGCTCGGTCCGATCATGGAAGATTTCATTCGCTGGAGAGGATTTATCCTGAATTTGACAGGCTGACTGAGAATGATGTGATGGTTATGGAGGATGAGGTTGCGCGAACAGGTGTAATAAAAAATAGTTTACGGAGGTGCTTATGTTAGCAATGAAGAAAATCTCGATTGAGGAAGAAATCAGGGAAGCGATGAAAAAGAGCAAAAAAGCGTTTTCAAAAGAGACGCTGGACAGGCTGACGGTGCTGCTGGGACGGCTGGACGAGAAGTGTCCGCCGCAGCCGTATCTGCCGCTCAAGCCCATGCGCGCCGCGTCGACAACCGTGTTTGACAGCAAACTTGGCGGTGTGCCATATTTCCCCAAGGGCATGGAATATCCCAGTGTTTTGGAGGGGGAGTTTGCGGGGAAACCGTTAAAACTCCTGGCGCAGTTAAATTTTGCAGAGCTTCCGCATTTGGAGGGATTTCCGGAAAAAGGGATCCTGCAGTTTTTTGCTGGCTGTGACGGTGACGACGTTTATGGCGTTGATTTCAATGATTATTTTGCCCAGAATGGTTTCCGTGTCATCTACCATGAAAATATCATCGAAGACACGGGCAAGCTGATGTCTGTGGAGGATTTGCCGTCACTTGGCAGTGGCGGGGAGGATTTACCTTTTACAGGGGAGTTTTTGCTCAGGGCAGGGGAAACGTGCTTTCGTGGGATCGCGCCTTCTGATTTTCGTTTTGACAGCACTGTCGCAGAAAGTTTCAACGAGCTGTTTGGCGGGGATGTAGCGGGCATGTGGGTGGACTGTGATGGGAAGAAGGGGATCTTCCAGGTGGATGAAGCGCTCTACCATGCGATCGATGAGGTGCGTTCCGCTTACGGCACCGGCATCGGTGGTTTTCCGTATTTTACACAGCAGGATATCCGCTCGTGCGATGAGAGATACAGAGCGTGTGATACAGTGTTGTTCCAGCTCGACAGCGAATTCGGTGAGGGAATCGACAGCTGGGAAGATGAAATCATGTGGGGAGACAGCGGTGTGGGCAACTTTTTCATCAGTGCCGGAAACCTTGCGAAACGCGATTTCTCGAAAGTTCTGTATACATGGGATTGCTGCTGATCCGTTTTTGCTCATCAACCACAAAAAAGTCAAGCCGCCGCAATGGAGAGCTGATATACTTGAATCACATCGCGATGGAAAGAAGGAAATGCAATGAGTTATTCGGCTATGGCGCACGCCCTGACAGGTTATGTGGAGGGGCATCTCGAGTGCTTTGACATCAGGAGCATGTCGGAGTGCTTTGGATTCTCGCAGGCGTATCTGCGGGAGCTTTTCCTGAAAAATATGGATATGCCCATCATGCAGTATTACAGACGGCGGAGACTGATAACGTCCGCGTCTGAGCTGCTGCACTCCGACAGGAGGATCATCGACATTGCCCTGGAAAGCGGGTTTTCGAGCCATGAGGCGTACACGAGGGCTTTTCGGAAACACTTTGGAATGCCGCCGAGCCAGTTTCGGCTGGTCAGACCGTCCATAGGGCGAAGACAGCTGGAGTCGGGTGTGTTCGGGCTGGAGCGCATTGCCGACGAAGAGAAAAGGAGCAGTGGTCTGATGACAAAACAGAATGAAAAGAGTACGGTGCTGTACGGGATCCGAAAGGTGGAGCAGGGCGCGTACGGGAGCAATACGATGTACCCGATCTGTGTCAAGGCGGTGTCGGAGTATCTGGGAGATGACGTTTCCTACGCGTATATCATGGCGGCGACCGGGGCGGCATTCCGCCTGGTGTGGAACCGGGAGATGTGGGATCTGAGCAATGTTGACATTTACCACACACTGAGAGAATCCAACGACATCTACGCGTGCGGGGCAAAAGCCCTGGGAAGGGAGTTCTCGTTTTTGGGAAGGGATGAGACGGCGACGAAGGAGGCGTTCACGGAGTACATGAAGGAGGCGATCGCACAGGGATTTCCGGTGATCGCGCTGGGGATCATCGGACCGCCGGAACCGTGCATTGTCGCAGGGTACGAAGCTGACGGGGCGCTCGTCATGGGCTGGAACTTTTTCCAGAACGATGCGGAGTTTGCATCCTCGGCGCGCACGGCGGACAACGGCTATTTTCTGTGTGACACATGGTGGGAGAATACGGACACACAGGCGCTGATGTATTTCGGGGCTGTCAGCGAGGAGAGGCGGAGTTTAGGGGATATCATCAGGATGGCGGCAGACATCATGGAGGCGCGGGAAGAATACACTTACGCAAAGGGGATCCTCGCATATGACGCGTGGAGGGAAATGCTCTTAGACGAAAAGTGGTTTGAGAACAATGCCTCCTTTGACGGGCTCTTTGAGAAGCTGCTCGTCCACAATGACGCGATGGTCTGCATTCAGGACGGAAGGAAATGGGGCGCA
>CAJUQU010000021.1:17154-26180 GCA_910588595.1 uncultured Lachnospiraceae bacterium
TTTGAGGAGACAGCTGCAGCGTGCGGGGAACAGGATGCCGCATGCTGCGCTGAGATCTCGCGCCGCTTTCACAAAGTCAGTGCGCTTGCGGGTGAGATGATGGCGCTGATCGGAGACTGGGGCGATGTGGAGAAAATGCTGAAAAATCTTGCAGACCGCTCCGTGCGGGAAAAGACCGGAAGACTGATCGATGCGGCAAAGGCGGAGGACGGCAAGGCGCTCGAGGAGATCCGGCGGCTCTGCGGGCAGATGTAAACAAATCAGGCACGGCGCCACAAGAAGCGTCGACAACCTCAGTCTCCATGCAGCGAAAGGGCGGATCTATGGACTGCTCGGGAGAAACGGAGCCGGAAAGACGACGACCATGAAAATGCTTCTCGGATTGACAAAGCCCACGTCCGGCGAGATCAGGATGTGGGGAGAGCCTTTGCGGGGAAACGAAAAGAAACTGCTTCCGCGCATCGGCAGTCTGATCGAGACGCCCGGTTTTTATCCCAATCTGACCGCGACGGAAAATCTGCACATTTTTGCCGCTTTGCGGGGCGTGCCAAACCGCCACGCAATGAGAGATGCCCTGGATCTGGTCGGCTTGCCCTATCAGGACAAAAAGCGGTTCTCGGAGTATTCCCTTGGCATGAAACAGCGGTTGGCGATCGCCCTTGCGATCATGCATGACCCGGAGCTGTTGATCCTCGACGAGCCGATCAACGGGCTTGACCCCATTGGCATAGCAGAGATCCGTGTATTGCTGCGCCAATTATGTGAAAAAAGGAGAAAGACGATGCTTATTTCCAGCCATATATTATCCGAGGTCGCGCAGCTCGCGGACGATATTGGCATCATCGACAAGGGGAGGCTGCTGGAGGAGGAAAGCCTTGCCGAACTGGAACAAAAAAGCGGCAGATATGTCCACTTCACGATATCCGACACGGCACAGGCGGCGAGGATCTTAGAACAGGTCTTATGCGAGAAACAGTTTCTGATACAGGACGACCACAATATCCGGCTGTATGATCTTGCGCTGCCGGTGACAGAAATCGTCAGTGCTTTTGTTGAAAACGGCATAGCGGTTTCCGGAGCGCGTATCTGCGAGGACAGCCTGGAACAACATTTCAGACGGATCACGGGAGGTGAGGGGATTGCTTAAACTGTTCAAATGTGAATGTATGAAATTGAGACGCTCAAAGTTTCTTCTGATCGAACTGCTGGGGACACTGATCGTTCCGCTGTTCGTGTATGTGAAAGCTGTCACAAACTATCTCTCGGATCCAACTCGCACAATCAGTGTGTTTTCCCTGTATGACGATGCGCTGATGTTTCTGATGCTTTTATTCGCACCGATCGTGTTAACGATTTTGGGCGCATGGATCATCAGCCGCGAATACACGGACGGAACGCTGAAAAATATTTTTGTTATCCCGGTTTCCCGGACAGCGTTTCTTTGCGGCAAACTGCTTTTTTTCGCGATGCTGTCCTTACTGTTCATGCTGCTTTCATGGCTGGAGATCATGGTGTTAGCTCTGTTGTGCAACTGCTTTGTTCCGGTAGCGCAGATCACGATCCCGTCATTTCTGTTTTTCTTTGTGAAGATGTTTCTGGGCGGGGTATTCCTGTGTGCCACGCAGACGCCGTTTATCTACCTGACGATCAGGACAAAAGAGTTTGTCGCACCGTTGATCGGCGTCGCGGCGGTCAGTCTGATCAATGTTGTCCTGTCAAATTCGGGGATCGCGGGTTTTTATCCGTGGTCGGCGTCCTATCTGCTGGTGATGGGACGCTTGTCCAGACAGGGCTGCCCCCGGGAGATCTCATTGGCGGTCATTTTCATCATGAGTCTGCTGGGGATTGCCGCAAGTCTGTGCCGGTTTCAGAGAGAGGAGGTCCGATGAGCGATTTAAAGGTTCTTTTCCATATATCCGCAGGTAAACGGAAAAAAGTCGAATTTCTGTGTGCCAATGTGCCGGAAACCCATTGTTTCGTACCAGTGTCGTAACAGGGTGTTTTCCTCCACAATCCCGATATTCAGCTTGATGCAGCCAAGCGCCTGCGCTTTTTCGCAGGCGTCATCAAGCAGTTTTTCGCCGATGTGTCTGTGGCGGTACGCGGGCAGGACACACAGATTATTGAGCTCGCATTCGTGATCTTTCTGCAGCGCAAGGGAGTAGTAGCCAACGATCCTGTCCGCTTCCTGGTAGGCGTACATGGGGCGGTGGTCATGCTCCAGCTGGTATGCGAGACGCTCCGCTGTCGTTGCAAAAGCGGTAAAACGCGGAGCATTTTCGCGGGTAAAGCCCATTTCGTCCGCCACCGTCAGGAAGCTTGCGCAGATCACGTTCACGCATTCCGGAATGTCATGACAGGTTATTTCTCTTATCATAGTTATAGTACCTCTATCTTAGTTATAGTAGCTCGACTAAAAATTGCCAGATCACTTACGGATTATTTTCCGCATGCCGGAACCGCAGTGCTCGTGAGGGATCAGCTTGAAGCCTTTCTTTTCATAAAAGGTCTCTTTCCCTTTTTCGGCGGTCAACTGGACACTGGAACGCCCTCCGATGGGTGTTTCCCTGTCCACGTAGTCGATCATCATATCAATGATCGCGCTGCCGATCCCCTTTTTCTGATGATCGGGTTGTACCACGATGTCAACGATCAGATAATACAGCCCGTCGCCGGTCATTCTTCCCATTCCGACGACTTTGCCATCGTCCTCTGCGACCACGGTGTACAGGCTGTTGTTCAGGGCTTTCTCTGTCTGTTCTCTTGAAAAGTTCAACCATGCGACACTTTCCCGGAGTCTGCAATAATCGTCATAGCTTAGGGTATTTTCTCTGTAGATCATATTGTACTGTCACCTTTCTGTTTTTGTATGTGGAAATATATATTCTTATTCCTTGATGCCAGCCTCCGCAAGCAGCTTTCTGAGTTTTGCGATCTCCGCGTCTTTGTCAGCCAGTTTTGCATCCTTGTCAGCCAGTTTCGCATCCTTGTCAGCCAGTTTTGCATCCTTGTCAGCCAGACGTATCTTAAATTCTACGATTTCAGGCGCCAGCAGTTCCTTCAATTCCTCACACATTTGATCACCCTCCTGTATCATTCTCTTAAATAGATCGTAACAGTTCAGCCTTCGGCTTCCTGTTACAAGCATCAAGCCATGCAAAAACCGCTACGCGGTTGGCTTGATGCATCTAGACTGCTATGCTTTCTCACGGACTTCGCAGCATAGTGCGAAGTCCTGGCAGAACTGTTACAACAGTTCTATATTTGCCTCCGATGCCACGTTTACAACGGAATCCGCATTCCGCCTGTCCTCGTCGCTGCCAAGTCCCGCGCAGTTGTCGAGAAGCTCCCTTGCATCCTCCCTGCTCAGCGTCCGTGTCAGGGAGGTGATCCACACGTGGGATTCCCTGGCAAGTTCCTTCGTCACAAGAACCTGCATCGGAAAGATCATGCCGTCGATGCGGTAGATCCCCGCTTTCTTCCTGGTCACGGAGTACTTTTCGCTGAGCTGTCCCAGCAGTTTTACAGGCTTTTCCTCCCTGACGATCGAAACCGTGGTGTCCGCATCAAAGATATCAGCAGTGCCTGCCTCCGCTTTGTACAGGCACGCGTAGGACAGTGCCTTGTAAAAAGTCCCGGCGTTCACGTCATCGCCCGGCGATTTGTACTCAAGGATATTATTCCCGAGAAAGAAATCGGCAATATCATTTTTGATCACGATGTCATGTCTCTTTTTGATGATGAGCAGGTCTATTTTCAGGGGCATTTTGCCCAGGTTATGCTCCCGCTCATAGGTCAGGTATTTCTTGTATTCCCGCAGTTCCAGTTCCACATAAGCCGTGCGCATGCAAGAGAACGGACATCATGGCGATATGTCCGCCGGATGAATTTCCCATTAAAAAGATCTTGTCTGTGTCGATGTGAAAGATATCTGCGATACCCGAGATGAACTTCAAGGCGTTGCACACATCTTCGACCTGCGCCGGGAAAGTGGCAAGATCGGACTCGCGATACTCCATCGCGGCAACCACAAATCCCCGTTTGGCGAGAATGGCATATTGCGGGATGTCATTGTACATTTCCTGTTTGTGCCAGGCAGATCCGGGGATCAGCAGGATCAAAGGGTACTTTTCGTCCGTCTTCATCGCCTGCCTGTATGGAAAGACCATCTGCAGATGCCTCTTGCAGTCACCGTAATCATGATACACCACGTCCTGTGAGTATAAACACTGTATTTCATTTGAGTCTGTTTTAACCTTTATGCTTTGCTTCATTATTTCCTACCCCAAATAGTTTGCTGGATATATATACAGCAGAACGTCTGATGTCGTTACTAGAGCGTGTTTGAAAAATCATTCCCGCCATCTATATAACGACGCCATAGCGTCGTATTCACCACTTTGCGTGATATTTGCACCAGTCCTGCGTTGTCGTCAGTCAACGATGCCATCGCATTGCCTCCTTCCACCGCCTTGTCCTGTCACAAATATCAGGCACTGTTTTTCACTGTTATTTAGGCAACACTGTACTAAAGCGGATAGATATATGCCTTCTGTACGAATCCATTATAGCATACAGGATGATCCAGGTGCAATCAGATCCTCATTATAGACAATGTCTCTGCCACAAGTAAGGAACTGTTCTATAAAACGGATAAAAAACAGATTTGAGTATTGACAAATCATTTCACGTGTAATAAAATGATTACACATGATACAAAAATAAAAATGAAAAATGAAGGGAGAATGCATATGTACAATATCATGCCAGTGATCGGGGCAGTCGGCGCGATCGTTATCATTGTAGTTTATCTGATCGTCAAGGGGATGGAGCGGAAAGTCCAGTACAGCTGTCTGGATCAGGAGAAGTTCAATCATTTTGTGGAGGAGATCCGGCGTGAAAACGCAGAGATCCGAAAGGATCTGCAGACTGTGCGGACAAAGGTTGAATCGATCGACAAAATGATGGAAGAGATCTAGCTATGGAAAATTTTGTTGGCGACTTGAGTCTAAAGAAGTATGAGGACTATGTAAATGTCTTCGATGCGCTGTCCCACCCCGCAAGGATCAAGATCATCGGGATCCTTGCGGAGGGACGGCAGTATGTGAGCGAGCTGGCAAGGCTGGTAAACATCAGCAGACCGCTGCTCTACATGCATCTAAAGAAGCTGGAGGCGGCGCGGCTTGTGACCAGCACGATGGAATTGTCCGACAGCGGAAAGGCAATGAAGTTTTATGCGCTGGAAGATTTTGATCTGCGGATCACGCGGGAAATGCTGAGACAGCTTTCAGAACATATCATCATTGAGAATCCGGATGGAAAGGAGAGATGACCGCATAAATTCATATTTTCAAAAGAATGATTTTAGTGTAAGATAGGATTATACAGGCTGAGTTACAGGGGCTCTTGGAATCTCTTTGCTTATCCCATTGCGGAGCGGTTCTGAGAGCTCCTGTTTTAATAGGAGATATGAACGTATGGTGAAGTATGAAAGAGAACCTAAGGAGGTATTCCGTCTGCACTTTGAGACGCTGCGGCACAAGCACAGACCGTATGTACTATCTGATGATAGAGTTTGAGCACACAGATCAGAAAGATCCGGAGCTTGCCTTCGGGGGGCTGCGAATGGTATCTGTGTTGATTTGTTGATTATGCGAGGGGGCGGGAGGTGAAGATTATTCTGAACGCGCCGAGGGAGAGCAACGCCGAAGAGTTTGTGCGGCTAAAGTCGATTGGGCTGGGGACGGTTCCGGCGGATTTCGATGCGGATATCTCCCATCTGTAAAACGTGTCGCCGCACCCGCAATGTTGCAGAGTGCACCTTCAAATTGGTTCAGTTTTTGACATGAAAGGATTAGAATAACGATGACAACAGGTGAAAAGTTAGCACTGCTCCGGAAGAAAAAAGGGATCACGCAGGAGGCATTATCGGAGATCTTGAATGTCTCGCGCCAGTCGGTCTCGCGCTGGGAGATGGATATTGCGTTTCCCGAGACGGACAAGCTGATCAGGCTGAGTAAACTGTACGGATGCAGCGTTGATTATCTGCTCAATGACGATATTCAGGAAAGCAGCGCGGCACAGGTGTGCGCAGATGTGGATGTGTATTATCAGTTCCTACAGGAATGCGGTTATTTTTTCCTGGCGACATCGGTTGATGACAAACCCAGACTGCGGCCCTTTGGAATGATCTATTCCAGCGATAAGCATCTGTTTATCGTCACGGACAAGCGAAAAAAGGTGTGCGCAGAGCTGACGGAAAATCCGCAGTTTGCGGTGGCAGGTTACAACACGGGAACCCGCAGATGGATCCGTATCAGCGGCAGGGCGGAGGTGGAGACATCGAGTGTGGTCCGGGAGGAAATGATGGTGCGCTATCCGTCGCTGCGACAGAAATATCTCGATGAGACAGGGATATACATTGTGATCTACAGGCTGCTTATCGAAGATGCAGATATTATGTAAAAAGGAGACAAACCAATGGAGAAATTGAATGAGGAAACAAAAAAGCTGATGGATGAGCGCTTTGGGCACGACAACGTGATCGCGCTTGCGACGCAGGACGGTGATATGCCAAGCGTCCGCTATGTCGACGGGTATTATGAGGACGGGGCATTCTACGTCATCACCTACGCGCTCTCCAACAAAATGCAGCAGCTTGCCAAAAACCCCAACATAGCGATCGCCGGAGAATGGTTTACCGCGCATGGCAGAGGCGTGAACCTCGGGTATTTCGGGAAGGAAGAGAACAAAGCCATTGCGGGTAAACTGAGAGAAGCATTTGCGGCATGGATCGACAATGGGCACAACAACTTTGATGATGTGAACACCTGCATACTTTGCATCCGGCTGACGGACGGGGTACTCTTCTCGTATGGGACGAGGTATGATATTGCATTTTCATAAAGATGAGGCGCACAGGGACTGTCAGGATCAGCCAGCTTGCGGCGATAAAGCAGTCCCTTGTCACACAGTTGTTTCAGCACGGCGTGCGTCGTCGTGCTCTTCTAGGTACAGGATGCAGGTTTTACCAGTTCCGATGAAGGGATCTGCAAAGATCCGTCACAATTGTTTCCGGTTCAGCATCGCAATGCCCAAGAAAGCAAAGGCGGCGCCGGATAAAACGGTCACAACAATGGATAAACGGTACGAGGATGCCGCCGCAGCGCCGCTCAGCAAGGAAGGCGAATCAGCCAGCATGAGCGGCGAGAATCTCCTGGCTTTCGGGAATAGACTGATCACGTAGACGCCCACAAATACTGCGCCCGTCCCGACCAGAACACCTGTGTTGGCTCTGGCGATCGTGGACAGCAGCACTGACAGCAGGATCCCCCACACGCCGAGCAGCCACCAGCACGCGGCAGAGAACACGAGACTGCGGGCGGCTGTATTGTCCCAGAAAAACGCGTTGTAGCCGTAGGTGATGGCAAAACAAGACCAGAGACACGCCGTCCAGAGCAAAAGCAGCATGACAGATTTCGAAAGAACGACTTTGTACCGCTCGAATCCTTTGGTTAAAGTCAGAACAAGAGTTCCTGATTGGTATTCCTCCGTGAAAATGCTGCTCTCAAGCAGGAGAAACACAAGCAGTCCCATCGGTATGTTTTTGAAAAACTGCGTCCAGGAGGTCATGGCATCGACCGTGACCGCAGTGACTGCCAGACCGCTTTCAGAGAGTGTATCTGCCAGTGTTCCAAGCAGCCACGGAGTCATCTTTGCGATCGCGGGATTCATGATCCCCAATACGGCGAACAGGCAGCCCAGGATCATCAGACGCCCTGTCCGCAGCTGCGCCTGCCATTCTTTTTTCAGAAATGCGATAAATGATTTCATTTTTCTACAACCTCCATAAACAGATCTTCCAGCGACGGTTCCATGCGCTCGATCTTTTGGATCGGTATTTTCCGGGCGGTTATATACTGCAGTACATCGTACAGCGCATTTCCGTCGTCGCGCAGTGTGACCTGGTTCTTCTCCAGTTTTTTGCAGTGCCCAAACGTGTTGATCAGGGCTGGGATGTCGCTTTCGAGCTCCAGCTCGATCCGGTATTCTTTTGAGCGGTATGCCGCCTTGATGTCTGCGAGTGTTCCCTGGATGCTCACAACGCCGTCCTTCAAAAAAGCCGCGTCCGTGCAGATCCGCTCCACGTCGGAGAGGATGTGCGTGGAGAACAACACCGTGGTGTGCGCTCTCACGGACGACAGGATATCGAGGATCTCTTTTCTGCCGACAGGATCGAGCGCGGAAGTCGGCTCATCGCAGATCAGCAGTCTGGGGCGGTTTAAGAGCGCCTGCGCGATGCCAAGGCGCTGTTTCATGCCCCTGGAAAAGCCCTTGATGCGGTGCGTCTCGCCGCCAAGCCCCACAAGCTCCAGCAATTCCCGGCTGTACTGCGCGATTTCCGATCGGGGCATGCCGGTGATCTCGCCGCAGAAAGTGAGGTACTCGGGAGCTGTCATAAAGGGATAAAATTCCGGTACGTCAGGCAGATATCCGACAAAATGATTGCTCGCGGACTGCCCGTATGTCACCCGGGTTCCCGCCACATAGACCGCGCCGTCGTCAGGCTGCAGCAGCCCTAATATGATCTTCATCGTGGTTGTCTTGCCGGCACCGTTTTTCCCGATAAAGCCAAATATGCTGTGTTCGGGAACGGACAGCTCCAGATTCTTTAGAACTTCTTTCTCCCCAAAACGTTTTTTTAGATTCGTGATGTGCAGCATCTTCTTATCTGAATTTGAAGTCATATCCTAATGATCCTCCCTGCCGAGCAAGAAGTAGAGGACAGGTCCTACAAAGTTCATGCCCGCGATGGAGACGGCAACCCACAGCGCGCGGTTCCCTCTCCTGTAATGTGTGTGCGTGAAAATGTGGTGCAGGGTATAGCCAAGCAGCAGGAATTCCACGATGACCAACGGGATCAAAAATGGAAGGTATTGCATGATTTCGTTCATGATTTCGTTCATGATTCGTTCTCCTAGTATAATAATGGTGTAGTCAAGAATGACTACTGGTTAATTGTTACA
>CAJUQU010000022.1:0-15884 GCA_910588595.1 uncultured Lachnospiraceae bacterium
GGTCGACCTCGTGCTCCGGATACTGCCGAACTGTTCGATCTTTCCCCAATCCTTAACGATCGCCATGAAACGCGTGATCCTGTTATTCGCGGTGCTGTTCATCATCTCATACACCACATCCGCCTCAGTGAGACCGTAATGAGGAAGCGCTATCACCTCATTGTCCACCATTACCGCGATCGGGCGCTGATTCTTCAATGCTTCATCGATCCACTCGTTCGTGATCTCACTGCGGTACATCCCCTCGTGTGACTCCTCCTCGACCGCCGGATCTGTGGCAGGCTCCCCCACATCAGGCGCATCCGGTGTCACATCACCGCTGTTATCTGTACTGTTGTTCCCTGAAATATCCGAAAAATCAATTTCCTTTGGCGGCTCCTTCGCACCTTCTTTGTTCCCACACCCTGTCATGGATGCGGCCGCCATTGCAATTACAAGCAGCAGGGCTATCCCCTTTTTTTTCATACTCTTTCTTTTCATAATGTCTCCCTTTTCGCATATTTGACACCCCTCGAGCAAGGGCATCCCACAATATCGATATACCTCTTCATTAGTTTCCCTGTCTTTTTCATGTTTATGCACTGCACTCTGCTGACAGCGTCAAAAACATTTTATCGTGCAAACGACCTCGAATCCTATGCCCATGCACGTTACCTCTACAGTTAACTCCGCCAGGCACCCTCGCGGCACATATGAAATCCGCCTTAGTGCTGCTGCATTCCTGCCCTGACACGGTTCAACGGCACATATTGCGCGAGACCCAAACTTCAACGCCACTTATAAAGGGCAGCTGCACAAACGCAGACCCTCAGTCGCTTATCACCCCCACTATAGCGGATTGTGGGTACAGGACACCGCTAACGCCCCGGCTGCACGATGCTATTATTATAACCTCAAATTCATCGATAAGTCAATGCAATTCATACTTTTTTAATCAAAACTGGAAATATTGGCTCCCTTTGTTTTTCTTTCTCCTGCGCGCCAGTATCTCATAGTACGTCAACACGGTGACAAGTTCCCTGATCCACGGCTCCTTCTCCCGCCATGGAGCCTGTTCTGTGAGCGCGTGTTCTGTCATGTTGCTCCCCATGACACTCTGCGCCGGCGAATGCTGCACGGACGTTTCCGCCATACTTTGTGTCAGGGCTGCCGCATCCGGAATCGTGCTGTTCTGCACAGGAATACCTGCCTCTGTATCCATGGGCTTCTCGTTGGTTCTGATGATCGCCACGACACTCTCAACCATGCGCTGGATCGTCAACTTGTCTGGATACTGGTCATAGATGAAGCTGCCGTCATAATCCATCTTATCGACAACGCTGCTTATCGTATTCTGGTATTTTCTGGCGTATGTAGGGTACATCTGCTGCAGATATTCAAGATCCTCCAATATCCTGTCCTCCGACACGATTCCCGGCTGTGCCCACTGCCCGTAACCCTGATATCCCATATAAAAAGGAAATGCACTATAATAATCCATATTTCGAGTTCCTCGCTTTTTATGATTATCATATGCACCTTCCAGGAAAATAGTGACCGAAGTAACAGTTCAGCCCAGGACTTCGCACTATGCTGCGAAATCCGTGAGAAAGCATCGTAGTTGAGATGCATCAAGCCACGGTATGTGGCTTTGACACCGCGAAGCGGTTTTTGCATGGTTTGATGCCTGTAACAGGAAGCCGAAGGCTGAACTGTTACTGTCCGAAAGTCAAACATTGTCAAACTCTTGACAATATCTGCAAATCAGCATAAAATAAGGAAAGAATCACAAAAATAATATCGGATATGACAACACTGAAAGGAAGTGTATAGTTGCATGGACAGTTGTGACGGCAGCGGACAACATCATATGGGCGGATACACAGCATTCAGTGTTTTTTGTACAGGCTGAACATGCCTGCTTTCTGTTTGCATGCGCACAGGAAACGATCTGTGTCAAGTCTGGATTCGCCCGCACCACATAAGGAACTGTAGAAAAATAAGTGACACATCTTGACTTGTCTATTTCTCCGATTGTGCATGTCAAAAAGCCTCGCCGTAGCCCGCTACGCCTTCGTTTTTTGACATACACCCTCGAAGAAATATCCTGCGCAGTCTGCATCACTTATTTTCCTACAGTTCCTAAGGATCCCAGCCGCTTTGCGATCCTTATCAATTAAATGTATTAAGAAGGGCGATGATATTTTGGAAAATGAATTTTTAAATGAACCTGACTACATCAAAGAATTAGTCGAACTGATCAGAAGCGGCGCAGACAGGCGCACACTCGCAAAAGAGCTGACCAATTATCACGACAACGATATCTCTAATGCACTTGACGAGCTGAGTACAGACGAGCGCAAGTTACTCTATCAAATATTGGGCGACGAGCGTGTCTCGGAGATCTTTGCCTATCTGGACGATCCCGGAAAGTATCTCGGGGAGCTGGAGCTGGAGCGCGCTGCGGATATCATAGAGAACATGGATGCCGACGACGCTGTGGATGTTCTCGAGGAAGTCGACGAAGAGACGCGGAAACAGCTGATCGAGCTGATCGACGAGGAGTCCAAGGAGGATATCAAGCTGATCTATTCCTATGAGGAGGACGAGATCGGCAGCAAGATGACCACGAATTTTATAGAGATCGAAAAGCGTCTCACCATCAAACAGGCGATGCGCTCCCTGATCGCACAGGCGGAGGACAATGACAACATCTCCACTCTGTTTGTGGAAGATGACGACGGCACTTTTTACGGTGCCATCGATCTCAAGGATCTGATCGTGGCAAGAAATTACATGAATCTGGAAAACCTGATCACGCAGTCTTTCCCGTACGTGCGCGACCACGAGACAATCTCCGACTGTATCGAGCGCCTGAAGGACTACGCGGAAGATTCGATCCCTGTCCTGAATGATAAAAATGAGCTGATCGGCGTCATCACTGCACAGGACATCGTTGAGGTCGTTGACGACGAACTGGGCGACGACTATGCAAAGCTCGCCGGTATGACCGAGGAGGCAGAGCTCGAGGAATCCCTGATGGAAAGTATCAAAAAGCGCCTGCCGTGGCTGATCATACTTCTGGGACTCAGCATGTGCGTGTCGACAGTGACGAGTCTGTTTGAGGGCGTGATCGCACAGCTTGCCATCATTGTCAGCTTTCAGTCCGTGATACTCGGCATGTCAGGAAATGTCGGTACACAGTCGCTCGCTGTTACGATCAGGCTTTTGATGGACGAAAATCTTGAGGCAAAGCAGAAGTTCAGTATGATCTTCCGGGAAATGCGGATCGGTTTTTCCAACGGGCTGATCCTGGGAATCCTATCCATTGTATTTATCGGCGGCTATCTCTGCGTGCTGAAAGGCAAGTCACCGCAATACGCCTTTGCGATATCGCTCTGCGCCGGAATCGCACTGCTGATCGCGATGACGATCTCAAGCATCGTGGGCACTTCTGTTCCGATGTTTTTTAAAAAAATAAATATAGATCCGGCAGTCGCATCCGGTCCGCTGATCACAACTGTAAATGACCTGATCGGCGTGATCACATACTATGGTGTGGCGTGGCTGCTGCTCATCAACTTCCTTCATTTGGGTTAGAGCGTGTCCGAATAATGCATAAAAATCCATTATATACAAATACTAGCAATACAGTTTTGCTATATTATGAACTTGCTAATAATCAGGAACCATCCGGTAATGTTTTCGTGAAGGTTCCATACTGGGAATGGAGGAAATATCGGTGAAAGCTACGGGAATAGTGCGTAGGATTGACGATTTAGGACGCGTTGTCATACCAAAGGAAATCAGAAGGACTTTGAGGATAAGGGAATCGGATCCGCTTGAGATCTTCACGGATCACGAGGGAGCTATCATCCTAAAAAAATACTCACCTATCGGTGAGCTTGGAAGCTTCGCAAAACAGTATGCGGAAAGCCTCTCACAGGTGTCAGGTCATCTGGCACTGATCGCGGACAGGGATCAGATCATCGCAGCGGCAGGAAGCAACAGCAAACAGGTGCTTGGAAAATCTGTCAGCAAAGCGCTGGAAGAAAAGATGAATTCGCGAGAGACCGTATGCACATCGCGCAGTGATAAAGATTATGTGTCTGTGACAGAAGATGAAGCGGAGGAGTATCAGCACGAAGTGATCATACCGATCATCACACAGGGGGATGTGATCGGCGCCGTCGTACTCTTGTCTGCCAAGGCAGGCGATGAGATGAACGAGGTGGAAATGAAGCTTGCACAGTCAGCAGCGGGATTTCTCGGCAAGCAGATGGAACAGTAGTCGATTCTAAAAGAAAAAAGGACAACGTATGTCCTTTTTCTTTTGTATTATGTACTTATTTTACAAATTTTTAAAACGCCCCACCTCATTGCTCAGCTGCTCTGAGATCTCCTGGTTTGTGATGGTCTGCTGCTGGATCTGCGCCATTGACGCCACGAGGTTCACAGCACTTTCCGCAACGTTCGTAACACCCTTTGCACTCTCATCAACCGCGGTAGAAATGTCATTCAGACCAGTTGTCATGGCGCTGATCGTATCGCGGATCTCCCCTGTATTCTTAGAAAAGTCCTCGATCAGATTGTTCATGCTGTCGGCGTCACGCTCATACTTTTCAACAACGACCACAAACTCATCGTAGTCCTGCAGTACCTTCTCGTCCACAAACTGGAGCATCGTCTCCGCGTTGCCTGCAAGCTTGTCCACTGCACTGATCACCAGGTTACTGATGTTCTGGATATTGTTCGCCGTGTTCGCGCTGCTGTCGGCAAGTGCCCTGATCTCATCTGCTACAACCGCAAATCCCTTGCCGGCATCACCCGCTCTTGCCGCCTCGATGGAAGCGTTTAGTGACAGCAGATTGGTCTGGCTTGTAATGTCCAGGATCTCTCCCGTAAGCTGCTTGATCTTTTCCACACTCCTGCTCTCCTCAAGCGCCTCTCCAAGCATCTCGCGGATCTCGATGATCTTACTGCTCGTGGCATCCTTTCCGGCGATCGTATTTTGATGCATCCTTCCGGCGCGCCGCTTGATCTTCTGAACCAGCTCAACACCGTTGTCCACGCTGCTATTCATGTTCTGTACTTCATGCAGAACCGTGTCGCTTCCCTCCGCGATCTGTCCGATCGTGGCTGCGATCTCCTCCATGCTTGCCGACATCTGCTCCATCGTCGCTGAAATGCTGCCTGCACTCTCATTGGAATCCTGAACATTGCTGCCGATGTGTGCGGTCAGCTCATCCATATTCTCCGACTGTACCTTGATGATATTCATGATGCCCTGCAGCTGCTCTATAAAGTTGTTGATACCATCTACCAGCTGGCCTACTTCGTTTTTGGTCTTCACACGGATACGGCTTGTCAGATCCCCCTCGTTATTCTGTATCCTGGTAATGATGTCGTCAAGCTGGTCACTCGCACTTCTTGCCGGCCGTGCTATATGTGTGATACTGAACAGACTTGCAATTGCCATCAGGATCAAAAATATGGCCAGAAGCAGGAACACTACCATCGTATAACTTCGCATGGATGCGATCGTATCAGCAACCGCAGCCTGTGAGCGCTGATCTAGCAGTGTATCAAACTGCACTTCCACCTCCTCTAGTGCCAGGGACTGCGACCGGATCCCGCCGGAAAACTCACTTGCCTTTTCCATATCTCCCGCAAGCACGAACTGTCCGATCTGAATCGTCATATCCTCGATCGCCTGTGCTTCTCTGCCATAGTCGTCAATCAGGGAAGCCAGAGCTGCATCACCCTCCTGCTGACACAGTACCCGCATCTCATCGATGATCGCAGCAACCTGCCCCCTGCGTCCCTGCACGTCCTGGGAGATGGTCTCTGCCGCCTCCCTGCTCTGCGTCATTGTGATCAGATAGGCAGATGATTTGTCATCATCCACCACACTCACCAGATTCTTGCTCTTCTCCTGCAGCGCCATATAGATATCCGCTGTCTGTTTCACCGCGCCTCCTGCATTTTGCAGCGCACGGATACTCAACACCGATGTAACTGCATATATAGCAGCCAGCATCACCAACAGTGCGATTATCCTCGGACCCATTTTCCCTCTCATAACTCTTTCTCCTTCCTGCAGCGACTCCATTCCCTGTCAAAGCCACATACCAACAACTCCACTGTACACTTATCCTGTCTCCATCCCTCCATTTCCTTTCAATAGGCTCTCGAAACCCCTTTGCGCCCGATAGCGAAAATCATCCTCAGCAGCAGGTGCAAGGGGGATCCGGGAGACTATAACAGTTCCTTTATATCTGCAAGTGTGTCCACCACTGCATACAGTATCGGTCTGATCTCCTCGTCCGGCTGTGTCAGATCAGGGACCATCACTGGCTTGCACCCCGCCGCATATGCCGACTTGATGCCGTTTGGAGAATCCTCCACAGCGATGCAGTCCGACGGGCTCTCGCCGATCTGTTCACAGGCAAAGAGATAGACATCCGGCGCGGGCTTTCCATTGGGTACCTGCTTTGCGCTCACGATCTTGTCAAACTGATCCCTCACACCGATCTTCTCGAGATGCTGCAGTGTGAGTTCGATCGGCGTCGCTGTCGCCACCGCTGCCTTGATCTTCCTCTCATGCAAAAAAGCCAGTATATCATCAATACCGGGCTTTTTCTCCAATCCATATTTATCAAGACGCTCTGCCACAAGGCTGCGTCTGATTTCACGTATCGCATAATAATCAAAACTTTCCCCAAAGATGTCCTTCATCATCTCTGAGGCAAGCCTGGCGTCACAGCTGCGGAGCATCAGCGCGTGCTCCCTTTGGAAATTCTCAAATCCCGCCATGCGCGCTGCCTCACACCATGCTGCATTGTAGTGCTTTTCCGTATCAATAAGTACTCCGTCCATGTCAAATATCACTGCTTTAACCATATCGCTCCTCGTTTAACCAACCCTTATCCATCATTTCAAAGAATAAAATATCCTCTCCTTCGGCACTTCCTGATTCTGCTGCATCAGGTTCAGCAGCGTGATGTAATTTTTGATCATATCGCGCGCGGTATTTTCCTCACCGTCTAAGTTCTTCCCATACTGCTGCTTCAGGAAATAAATATAATCGTCGTGTTCAAGCTTCGGCGTGTACTCATACAGAATCCCATGTATATCTGCAAGCTTCTCCAGCAGCACATACATCTCGCCTGGATTCAACACAGACAGTCTGATCACTGGAGACGCCATATCCCTCATCCCGATAACGCCTTCCTGCTCAAAGCTCGACTGTGCAAGCCGTGAACGCAGCGGCTCAAAACTGAATACACCCCGCACCGGATCCTCCATGGCTTCCCTTGTGACACTGATGATGATGCCCAGATGAGATGCCTTTCCCTGCAGCGCGTCATTGTAGATCGACAGGAGCTTGTTGTAATTGTACTCCCTGCCCACACGGCTGGGGATCTCGTACAGTGTCGAGAGTTCGTCCATGCACACATACAGCCCTGCATATCCAGCTTTCACTACAAAATCCGCAAACAGCTTGATAAAGTCGTACCAGTTGTCATCGGTAATGATCAGGTTCACTCCTAAATCCGTCTTGGCTTCCGTTCTGGTCCTGTACTCCCCACAGAGCCATCGCAGCGCCCTTTTCTGCAGCTCCACATCCCCTTTGCGGTATCCCTTATAGTAGGACGCAAGCACTTTGCCGAAATCAAAACCGTTCACACGCTCCTCCATCGAGGAAGTGATCTTGTAGATCTTCTGACTGACTCTGACATCGAAAACCTCATGCCCTGGTACAAGTCCCTCAAACTGTACCACCTCGTTTTCGAGTGTGCCGATCCACTTGTCAAGAATGAGCTGCAGTGCCCCGTTATCAGGACTCGCATGCGTCGCCATGTTTCTGATCAATTCCCTGTATGTGGCAAGCCCCTGCCCCTTATTTCCGACAAATCTCTTGTCCACAGAGAGTTCGACGTCTGTCACGACAAAGTTTTTCTCCATCACATGATTTCTCAGCGCATGCATGAGAAAGGTCTTACCGCTTCCGTATTTCCCCTCGATAAAACGAAACGCTGCCCCTCCCTGCTCGATGATGGATACGTCCTGCAGCAGCGCCTGAATCTCACTCTTTCTGCCTACTGTAATATACTCAAGCCCTGTTCTCGGAACGACTCCGCTCTTTAAGGAATTCAAAACGGTGGCTGCTGTTGTCCTCGATATCCCGCTATCCATACACCCCATTCCTCCCAACTGCTGTATGCTCCCGGAAACTCCCCAGTTCCGTCCGTACTCTATGTAATGCCGATATTATACTACTCTGAGCTGCGACTGCACGAAATCTGCATCCGCTCTGATCCGGTCGAGATTCTCAAGACTAAACTCATATGCAAAGGATTCTCTCTCGTTGTCCCTGTTCAGACACTCAAACGCTTTCTCGATCATGATCATACGCTTCTGCTGAAAGATCATCGCGTAAATACGCCTGTGGATCTGCTGTGTTGTCTTGCCGGCGTCCGCATCATAATCGATCAGTTCGATCAGACGGTCCGCATCGTACGGATAAAAATCCGTCGAGCACGTCCTGCTTGATTTTCCTACCGGAATGTAGGTTCCCATAGAAAGCTCCCCGTCACACAGATAGACCATCAGCACCGGTCTCTGCAGCAAGTTCGCAAACACATCCGTGAGCAGGTCCGGATCGATCTTTCGCTTGAGGTTCACTTCAAACACCGACAATCCCTGCTCCCTGACGAGCGATTTCATGTCCTTGACGCCTTCTTTGTCCACCAGATGATAACTCCACTCAACGCTCTCGATCCCGGCTTCAAAAATGCGGCGGCATTTCAGATTGTCAATCTTCTGGAACAGTGCGTCGAGCGGCATCCCCTTATCAACTTTGTACTGCTTTGGAATATTATATCTTCCCTCGCTCATACGAATCCTCCACCTTTACCCTTCATACTTTCATATCGTCAACGTTTTATGTTAATCAATTCTAGTCTATTATAATATATTAATTAAATAATTTCTACAATTTGTTTTATTTTCCTCAAATTTTGTGAAATATGTCAATTAAGTTTTTCAAAAAGACTGATATAAAGAAGGAAATCTGTCAGATTCCACAGATTCCCTTCCATTTCACGCTGCGATCAAATTGTCTGACAGCTTATATCGTCCAGCTCCGCCTGCAGCCGCGCAAGATCCTCGCGGATCGTGATGTGCTGCGGACACGCCTGCTCGCACTTGCCGCACTTGACACAGTTGGACGCCTTGTTCGCCTCGTTGATCCCGTTTTTACAGTTCCACCTCGCCTCGTTCACATTCTCATATATGTGGTACTGGTTCCAGATGCCAAAGCACCGCGGAATGTCGACACCCGCAGGGCAGGGCATGCAGTAGCGGCAGCCTGTACAGCCGTTCTGAACCCTGCTGCGCAGCGCGTCCGACACCTTTTCGATGACCGCCTGCTCCTCGTCCAAGAGCGGCTCGAAGCCTGCAAAGGTCGAGAGGTTATCCTCCACCTGCTCCATCGTCGACATGCCGCTCAGCACCACTTTCACATTGTCAAAGCTGCCGGCATAACGCAGCGCCCACGAGGATGCAGTCGCACCCGGCCGCATCTTCTGAAACAGCTCGTTGATCCCCTCGGATGGAAGGTTTGCGAGCGAACCGCCCTTGACAGGCTCCATGACCACGATGGGAATGCCGAGCTTTTCGGCAAGCTCCACGCCCTTCAATGTCGCCTGCGTGTCTTTGTCCATATAGTTTAGCTGGATCTGGCAGAAATCCCACTTGTAGGACGTGATGATCTCCTCAAACGCCTCATAGTCGTCATGAAACGAAAATCCGAGGTATCTGATCTTGCCCTCCGCGCGCAGCTTCTCACAGTACCCAAGAACGTCGAGCTCCTTCGCAAAACGCCAGCGGTCCTTCCCCAGCGCATGCATCAGATAAAAATCGACATGATCCTTCTGCAGGCGCTCGAGCTGCTCCGAAAAAATGCGCTCCACATCCTCAAGCGTCTTTACAGACCACAGCGGCAGCTTTGTCGCCAGATAATACGAATCCCTCGGATACCGCGCAAGCGCCTTACCCGTGACCACCTCGCTCATGCCGCCGTGGTAAGGATACGCCGTGTCAAAGTATGTGACTCCCGCCTGGTACGCCCGGTCGATCATGGCAAGCGCTTCCTCCTCATTGATGCTGCCGTCCGCATTTGTCGGGAACCGCATACAGCCAAACCCCAACAGTGACGTGCTGATCCCCAGATTTTCCATCTTTCTGTACTCCATAAAAGTTCTCCTTTCAATTTGGTTCCATATTTATCGTAAGCCGTTCCCGCGGGCTCAGCTGTCGTACAGCAGTGCCATGTCCGCAAGCACTTTTCCTGTATGCGCCATCATGAGCTCAGCCTCTTTCTCTATTAAACCATACTTTTTGTATTTTAGCACGAAATTTGGTGTCCCTTTTGCAGAAAATTCCAGGACACCTTTGTACTTTGCCATCAGATCGGGAAGGCGCTCGACCCGGACGGGCGCATAGGGCTCCATGAAAAACGTGACCTGCCCCACCTTTCCCTTGATCTCTGTCACATACCGCCTGTGCGCCGTGACGCGGATCAGTGAGATCCGGATCAGGTTCTCGACAGACTTCGGCACATTGCCGAAGCGGTCCCTGAGTTCCTTTCTCATGTCGTCGCACTCCGCCTCGTTCTCAAGGCTCGCGATGCGCTTGTATATGTCAAGCTTCTGCACCTCGTTGACGATGTACTCCGGCGGGATAAAGGCGTCGACGTCCATGTCCACATAGGTGCCGAAATCCGCCTCGACTTTTTTCGTCCCCTTGAGCGTCCTGACCGCCTCGTTGAGCATCTTGCAGTACAGGTCATAGCCGACTGCCTCCATGTGCCCGTGCTGGCGCTCTCCGAGCAGATTCCCCGCCCCCCTGATCTCAAGGTCGCGCATCGCGATCTTGAAGCCGCTGCCCAGATCCGTGAACTCACGGATCGCCTGCAGGCGCTTCTCCGCCACTTCCTTGAGCATCTTGTCCCGCCTGTACATCAAAAACGCGTACGAAGTCCTGTTTGAGCGCCCCACGCGCCCGCGCAGCTGGTAGAGCTGTGAGAGCCCCATCGCGTCGGAGTCGTGGATGATCATGGTGTTGACATTCGAGATGTCGAGCCCGGTCTCTATGATCGTCGTCGACACCAGCACATCGATCTCACCGCCGATGAACTGGAACATGATCTTCTCGAGCTCATGCTCCTTCATCTGGCCGTGGGCGTACGCCACGACCGCCTCCGGGACGAGACGCGCGACCTGGCTGGTGATCTCCTCTATATTGTTGATGCGGTTGTACACATAGTACACCTGCCCCTGTCTCGACAGCTCGCGGACGATCGCCTCGCGCACCATCTCCTCGTTGTACTCCATGACGTAGGTCTGTATCGGCTGGCGCTCCCCCGGCGCCTCCTCGAGAACGCTCATGTCGCGGATCCCCACGAGGCTCATGTGCAGTGTCCGCGGGATCGGCGTCGCCGTCAGCGTCAGCACATCCACATCCTCCTTGACCTGCTTGATCTTCTCCTTGTGGCGCACGCCAAAACGCTGCTCCTCATCGACGATCAGAAGCCCCAGATCCTTGTACTGCACGTCTGCCGACAGCAGTCTGTGCGTGCCGATGACGATATCCACCAGCCCTTTTTTCAGCCCCTCGACCGTCTTCTTCATCTCGCCCGCTGTCCGGAAACGGGACATCATCTCCACGCGCACCGGAAAGTCCTTCATGCGCTGCATAAATGTGTTGTAGTGCTGCTGTGCCAGGATCGTCGTCGGCACGAGGTAGGCGACCTGCTTTCCGTCCTGAATGGCTTTGAACGCCGCGCGGATCGCGATCTCCGTCTTTCCGTAGCCCACGTCGCCGCAGATCAGCCGGTCCATGATCCGCGGGCTCTCCATATCGCTCTTGGTCGCCTCGATGGCAAGGAGCTGGTCGCCCGTCTCCTCAAACGGAAACATTTCCTCAAACTCCTGCTGCCACACGGTGTCCTTGCTGAAGATAAAGCCCTGTTTTTGCTGCCGGACGGCATACAGCTCCACAAGATCCCTGGCGATCTCGTTGACTGCCGATTTCACCCTCGTCTTCGTCTTCACCCACTCCTGGGTGCCGAGCTTGTTCAGTTTCGGCTTTTTTGCCGCGTCGGACGAGGCGTATTTCTGGATCGCGTCAAGCCCCGTCGCAAGGACGTAGAGATTGCCGCCGTCGCGGTACTCGATCTTGATATAATCCTTTACAACCTTGTCTACCTCAACCTTCTCGATCCCCTTGTAGACACCGAGTCCGTGGTTTTCATGGACAACGTAATCCCCCACTTTCAGATCCGAAAAATTCTGGATCTTCTGACCCTCGTACGCCTTTTTCTTCTTTTTGCGCTGCTGCTTCCCAAAGATATCCGTCTCGGAGATCACGACAAACTTTAACATCGGGTACTCAAATCCCTTCCGGACGGAGCCGTGGTACGTCATGATCTCCCCCGGCTGCAGGATCCTGTCCGAGTCCTCCGAGTAGAAGGCGAGCAGCCCCTCGTCCATGAGATCCGTGGCAAGGCGCTTGGCGCGCGTCGCGGATGCGGACAGCAACAGCACCCTGTACCCCTGCTTCTTGTAATGGTTCAGATCCTTCACCAGCTCTGCAAAGCTATTATTATAGGAAGAGATATTTCTGGCATTGACGGCAAACCGGTCTGCGAATTTGATGCCAAATCCCTTGAACTCCATGGCAGAGAGCGCAAGGATACGCGCATCCTCAAGCTTAGCCATCGTCTCCTGCACGGAGTAGAGCACCTCCGTCTGCCCAGGCAGGATATACCCTTTTTCCGTCCTGTTTGCCATGCTCTCGCGAAACTCCAGCTCCACAGCCCTTGCGTGCTCCTCGATCCGCAGCGGTTCGTCGAGATAGATACAGCATCGCCTGCTCTTCAAAAGATCGGTGAAGGACATGGTGTCCTCATAGAAATAGTGGATGAAACTGTCGAGGTTCACCAGATTCTGGAACTGCGTCACCTGCTCCCTCAGATCAGACACCGTCGTCTCGAGACGGTGCGCCTCCTCCGGCTTTGTCTGCTCCCTGAAAAGCTTCGCCTGCGCCTTGCAGTCCTTCTCGATCCTGTGAAATCCCTTGTCGAGCACAGACTGCGGCAGGATCAGTTCCGCCGCCGGATAAACTGACACCTGTGTCATATTTTCCTCGACGGAGCGCTGGCTCAGCACGTCAAAGGTGCGGATCGATTCGACCTCGTCGCCCCACAGCTCAATGCGGACAGGATTCTCCGCGGTCAGGTCAAAAATGTCAACGATCCCTCCGCGGATCGAAAACTGCCCCGGCGCCTCCACCTGGTAATTCTTCTCGTACCCCATCGCCACGAGCCTGCGCGCAAGCGCCCGCTCCTCGACCACGCTGCCCTTCCCGATGCTGATGATGTTGTCCTCGAGCACTGACAGCGGGATCTGATGCGCCATCAGCGCCGCGAAGGTCGTGACGATCGTGACCGGGATCTTCTCGAGCAGCCTGCGCTGCACCGCCATCCTCTCCTTGACAAGCTGGTTGCCGTGCACATCCGCCTGGTAGAAGATCAGATCCTTCGCCGGATAGAAATACGACTCCCTGCAGTACAGGCGGCAGTCCTCCAAAAGCTCCCTCGCCTTGATATCGCTGTAGGTCACGATCAGCTTCACGTCATAATCCTGATCCGTGCCAAACACCATGTGGAGCTTCTGGGAATCCACACAGCCGCTTATGCTCACCTTTCCGCCCTTTTTATCCAATGCTTTTGTAGTCTCTTCGTACTCGCCGAGCTCCCTGATCGGTGCCAATACTGTGTTCACGATTGATCGTCCTCCATATCTATACTCTATCGCTGCTGCCGCCTTGCCGGATCTATCCCCGCTTTTGCGGCAGATCGTTTGCCTGCCGATATCATTCACGCTTCGTACTCTTCACATTATAGTTGTTCATCGCCATGTCAACCTGATCCTCGAGCATCATATTCACCGCACCGTCCACCTTCTCCAGGCTCTCCGCCATCACCTTCATCTCCTCTTTGCTAAAATGACCGAGCACATAGTCCGCGAGGTCATATCCCTTCGGCTTCTCCCCGACGCCGACCTTGATGCGCAGAAACGTGTCGCTCCCCAGATTCGCGATAATGTTCTTGATGCCATTGTGCCCGCCCGCACTGCCCTTCTTGCGGATGCGCAGCTGGCCGACATCGAGGCTGATATCGTCGTAGATCACGATCAGCTCACTCTCCGCGTCAACCTTATAGTAATCCACCACCGCGCGGATCGCCTCGCCGCTCAGATTCATGTATGTGAGCGGCTTCACAAGCACAACCTTCGTGCCGCCGATCACGCCCTTCCCGACCAGTGCCCTGTGCCTGCAGTCCATCACGCTGATATTGTACTTGTCCGCAAGCGCATCGACCGCCATAAAACCGATATTGTGTCTCGTATTCTCGTACTCCCTGGTTGGATTTCCAAGCCCTGCTATGATAACCATCTTTTTGTCTCCTGTTTTGTTTTCCGATGCCTTTACTGCTTCTGTCCCTATCCCGATCTCTTTATTGCTTTCTATTTCTTTCTCTATTTCTTTCTCTATTTCTCGTTCTGTCTCTTTATTTGTCGCTGTTTCTATCCCGTTCTGTTCTGCCCTGTTTTCCGCCGCCGCGACCGCCTCTGCCCCTCGTTTTGATCCTGCCGCCCTGTCACGGCGCCCGAACAGGTTGCTAAATCTGTCTCCTAACCACCGCATACTCATCCCCGTTTCTGTAATAAGGGCAATCCTTATACTGTCTCTCCATCACCCGCACCATGTCATCCTCATCCATATTGACTTCGCAGTAATAACGCGCGTCATCCTCGTCATATACATTATATGCACATGTATCGCAATTTGAACTTCCCATTTTATCCAATCCTTTCCCTGCAGCGCGTTTGAAGTTTGAATCATCATTCGCACCGTCTGCCCCTGTTTTAACGCAAGAAAACCCTTATCGGTCTGCCAGCCCTGCAGATCAATAAGGTTTTTCTGTTTCCCGCACCGATCAAATCCGTTTTCAAAATACATACTTATTCTCATTATAACAAATATACACGAATTAACAACTACTTTTTTCCCGGTGTATCCTGCGCATGAAACCCTGCACAGTCACCCCACTCCCTGCCACAAATCACAATACATCCCCCATTGCAACTGCTCCTTGAGTCGCCCCAGAATCCACTCAAGCACAACTTGATAGACTTTTAGGACAATTCTGTTACAATAAAAATATCTCAAGCAACTTCAAAACCAAACTACAAACCAAAAAGAAAGGATGAACACTATGTTTAACATGACAAAAATCGCAAAGAAGATATGCACACTGAGAAAGGAACTCAACATGACACAGGTCGAACTCGCTGACCAGCTTGGCATCAGCTATCAGGCTGTCTCCAACTGGGAGCGCGGCAACAGCATGCCCGACATCAGCAAGCTCCCCGAACTTGCCGCGATCTTCAACATATCCATCGATGAACTCATCGGAGAGAAATCCGTGCTCATCGAGGCTGCCATCAACGATGAACTCATCGAGTGCATCGCGCAGAACGAGATCTCGGAATGTGAGCTCGACAATACCCTTCCGCTGCTCAAACCTTCCCAGATCGACACCCTTGTCAAGGACACGGACCTGCTCAAGTCCGAGAAGCACAAAGTTCACATAACCGCACTCCTCCCGTACATGGATGCGTGCGACGTGCAAAAGCTTGCCTTCAAAGCCCTAGAAGACGACAAGTCGATCCGTAAATATCTCCCTTATATGAATGATGCGGATGTCAAGACACTTGCTGACAAAGCTTTTGAAAAGGGAGAGTCCCTCAACAGTTTCCTTCCGTTTCTAGACA
>CAJUQU010000022.1:15984-26134 GCA_910588595.1 uncultured Lachnospiraceae bacterium
AGGAAGATGTCCGCATGTTTGCCGACAAGACGCTCGAGGCGGGCGGATCCATCAAAGCTTTCTTTCCGTTTTTGAGCAAAGAAGATCGGATTACATTCACACAGAAAACTTTTGAGAGCGGAGCTTCCATCAAAGGGTTCCTTCCGTTTTTAGATAAGGAAGATGTCCGCATGTTTGCCGACAAGACGCTCGAGGCGGGCGGATCCATCAACGCCTTCCTTCCGTTCCTGAGCAAACAGGATATCCGCAATATCGCTTTCACGACAGACGATGAAGAATAAAGGCTGTGCATAAAAAGGCCATCCGCTATGAACGGATGGCTTTTTACCCACATTTTATACAATAATACGCTAAGAAACTACTTCCTCGTCCGGCTCTAAGAGTGCCTTCTCGTAACTTTCAAGAATTGTTTTCTGGATCGTGTCCCTTGTGTTTGAATTGATCGGATGCGCGATATCCCTGTACTCACCGTCGGCTGATTTCTTGCTCGGCATCGCGATGAACAGACCTTTCTCACCCTCGATCACCTTAATGTCATGAACCACAAATTCATCATCGAGTGTGATCGAAACTACTGCTTTCATTTTTCCCTCTTTTGTGATTTTTCGAACGCGAACATCTGTTATTCTCATTCTTTTGTCCCCCTTTTGCAAGTCCTGTTTCCTTTTGTTGATTTTTTGTTATAAAACATACCTCTCATTTTTCTCAACCACAACTTTTATGCCGGTCTCCCCGACGTGGTGTGAGTTTGCTCGAATAGTATCTCGGCTCTCTACTATACAATTTTCAATGTGGGTGTTATCGCCTAGATACACATCATTTAAAATGATGGAGTTTTTAATAGTACAGTTGTTGCCGACAAAAACCTCCTTGAACAGGATCGAATTTTCCACCGTTCCATTTACGATACATCCGCTTGAGATCAGGCTGTTTCGAACCTGTGCTCCCGGATTGTACTTTGCAGGCGGCAAGTCGTCAACCTTGGAATATACGTCCGGATACTGTTTGAAGAAATAGTCGCGGATCTCCTTTTTGAGGAAATCCATGTTCGTGCCATAGTAGTCCTCGACTGTCGCGATGTTCCTCCAGTAGGATTCGATCCTGTAACCGTATATCCGCTTAACATCTTTATAGCGTATAAGGATGTCCTGCACGAGATCGTGCCGTCCCTCCTCGGCGCTCTTCTCAATCAGTTCGATGAGCTGTCTGCGCCTGATCACATAGATCCCGCACGACACGGTCTTTGACCTCGCCACCATGGGTTTCTCCTCGAACTCCTCGATACGCCCGTCGTCGTTCATCCTGACAACGCCGTACCGATCCACATCCGCATCCTCGGACATTTCCTTCACCACAACAGTGATGTCCGCCTTCTTTGCGATGTGGTATTCCAACACTTTATTGTAATCCATCTTGTAGACGCAGTCGCCCGTGGCGATGACTACATATGGCTCGTGACTTCTCTTTAAAAACAGGAGATTCTGGTAGATACTGTCCGCTGTTCCCTGATACCAGTTGCTGTTCTCAGGCGTGACTGTCGGTGTGAAAGTGTACAGACCTCCCTGCTTGCGTCCGAAATCCCACCACTTCGATGAACTTAAGTGTTCATGAAGACTTCTAGAGTTGTACTGTGTGATCACCGCAACTTTCTGAATGTGCGAGTTGGACATATTACTCAATACAAAATCAATACTTCTATAGCTGCCTGCAATCGGCATCGCAGAGATTGCTCTCTTGTGGGACAGCGCCCCCATCTTCCTGCTGTTACCGCCAGCTAATACAATTCCTAATGCTCTCATTTTATATCTCCATTCTTGTTATATCATCACGAAAAAACTCCTGTATATATTTTTTCGTGCTCAATCTCCCACTTTTATCAATGTCTTGCCGCTGTCCAACACGCCATTTGGATAATCGGAAATCACAGTCTCACCGAAAACGACTGCATTTTTGCCGATCTTAACATTAGCAGGAACGATCGATCTCTCACCGATCGTAACAAGACCGCTGTTGTAAATATCAGGTCTTGTATCATTTTCCTTCTCAGGAAGTGTGCCAAGCTGTGTCTCGCTGCCCACCTGCGAATACTCGTCTATGATCGCCTTCTCCACGGTACAATGGTCCCCGATCTGTGTCTGGTTCATGATAATGGAATTGCGCACGACAGTCCCTTCTCCGATGACAACGCCGCAGCCGATGACTGAATTGTAAACCTGTCCATAAATCTCCGAGCCCTCTCCGATAATGCTGCGCTCGACGACACTGTCTGCTGCGATATACTGGGGTGGCAGAACCTCGCTCTTTGTGTAGATCTTCCAATATTCCTCGTAGAGGTTAAATTCTGGTACAATATCGATCAGCTCCATGTTTGCTTCCCAGTAAGAGCTCAGTGTGCCGACATCTTTCCAGTATCCATTAAATTCGTAGGAATACATCGGACAACCCTTTTCATGACAGTATGGAATGACATGCTTACCAAAATCAAGTGCAGGCTGGTCTGCCTTTGCGATCAGCGCCTCCTTAAGTACTTTCCAATCAAATATGTAAATTCCCATGGAAGCCAGGTTGCTCCTTGGGTTCTCCGGTTTCTCTTCAAAGTCTATGATCTTCTTATTCTCATCTGTAATAACAATTCCAAATCGCTTTGCCTCCTCGATCGGCACTGGCATTGATGCGATCGTCACTTCCGAACCGCTCTCTTTGTGAAAGTCAAGCATCACTTCGTAATCCATCTTGTAGATATGGTCCCCTGAGAGAATCAGCACATAGTCAGGGTTGTAATTCTCCATATACTCAAGATTCTGAAAAATAGCGTTTGCAGTTCCGGTGTACCACTCGCTCTCACTGCTCTTCTCATAAGGCGGCAGCACTGTCACACCGCCGACATTTCGGTCCAGATCCCATGGGATACCGATACCAATATGTGTATTCAGCTTCAACGGCTGATACTGTGTAAGCACTCCGACTGTGTCAATACCGGAATTAATACAGTTGCTCAGCGGGAAGTCAATGATCCGGTATTTCCCTCCAAAAGCAACCGCCGGCTTTGCCATTTTCGATGTCAGGACACCCAGTCGCGAACCCTGTCCACCTGCTAAAAGCATGGCAATCATTTCTTTTTTAATCATGTTGTCACCCCTACTTGCATAATAATAGGCTTAGCGCACTTTTGCACAAAACATACCCTAATTTATTATAGCATACTATTTCATTAAAGGGAACAACTTTAACATCATTCGCAAGAATATTTCTATACATTTTTTACAAAATAATGCATTTTGCTGTCAGAGATCCCAAAATTCTATATACAAACCAAATTTTATTGCCTTTCACTATGGAAAAGTTACCTTCTGAGGTGTATATTAATAGAAGTATCACAATAAAATGAAACAAGCGCACATTGCTGTACTGGAAATAGGATTTCAATAACATGCGTTTTTAAACAAATCAACAGGAAGGAACATAGAATGATGTATCAGATAAATTTTGACAACCCCATCCATGTACATTTTATCGGAATCGGAGGGATCAGCATGTCCGGTCTCGCCCAGATCCTGATCGAGGCGGGTTTTACAGTCAGCGGGTCGGACGCGAAAAAATCCGCGCTCACGCAGCATCTTGTCTCCATGGGGGCAAAGATCAACTATCCGCAGATGGCAAGCAACATCAACGACTCGATCGACCTTGTCGTATACACTGCCGCGATCGCTCATGACAATCCTGAGTTTGCCGCTGCTGCCGAGAAAAATATCCCACTCATGACGCGCGCAGACCTGCTTGGTCAGATCATGAAAAACCACAAAATCCCCATCGCGATCAGCGGAACACATGGAAAAACCACCACCACTTCCATGGTGTCGGAGGTGCTTCTCGCCGCAGACGCTGATCCCACTCTGTCCATCGGAGGGATCCTCAAATCCATCGGGGGCAATATCCGTGTCGGCAGATCAGACTATTTTGTGACGGAGGCATGTGAGTACACAAACTCCTTTTTGAGTTTCTTCCCCCGCATCAGCATCATCCTCAATGTCGAAGAAGATCACATGGACTTTTTTAAGGATATCGACGATATCCGCCATTCCTTCAGACGTTTCGCTGAAATCCTTCCGGATGACGGCTGCCTGATCATCAACAGGGATATCGACCACATAGAACAGATCGTTGAGGGACTTCGCTGCAGGATCATCACCTTCGGCGCAGACGCATCGGCAGACTACAGTTTTACCGATGCCGTCTACGATGAACTTGGACGCGCCTCCTACACCCTTGTCCGAAAGGGACGCAGCTGCGGCACCGTCAGCCTCGGTGTCGTGGGTGAACATAATATCCTGAACTCACTGTCCGTCATTGCACTGATGGATATCCTTGGCTTTGATACGGATATCGTGCTCCGTGCACTGTCCGCTTTCTCAGGCACAGAAAGACGTTTTGAGCTCAAGGGCGAAGTCGCCGGCGTCAAGATCCTAGACGATTACGCACACCACCCCACGGAGATCACCGCCACCTTGAAAGCCGCAGTCAATTATCCGCACAGAACCTTGTGGTGCGTGTTCCAGCCGCATACTTACACGCGCACAAAAGCATTTTTGTCAGATTTTGCCAAGGCACTTTCTCTGGCAGACAAGGTCGTGCTGACAGACATCTACGCCGCGAGGGAGA
Source organism: uncultured Lachnospiraceae bacterium (assembly GCA_910588595.1). GTDB lineage: Bacteria > Bacillota > Clostridia > Lachnospirales > Lachnospiraceae > COE1. The sequence continues at coordinate 20,644 of CAJUQU010000022.1, forward strand.
AAAATACGATCGGGATCAGCTCGGCTGATCTGCTGCAGGAACTGGAAAAAACGGGGACGGAATGCTATTATATTCAGAGCTTTGACGAGATCGAAAATTTTTTATTAAAAAATTGTATCGACGGCGATTTGTTGATAACTATGGGCGCCGGAGATGTCGTAAAAATCGGTGAAAATCTGCTCGGTATCTAATTATCCACATTATCCACATCTTTTTGTGACCAAATCGTCAGAAAAAGGTGTGGATATTTTTTGTTATCATCCACATTCCCCTTCATAAAAATCCACATGTTACCTTTGTGGTTTAACGAGGGATCGGAACATATCCACCCGTGGATATCCACATTATCCACATTATCCACACTGCCCGAAAACCTAGTATTCACAAGGGTTTCAGCGGGGTGGCGGGCTTGCTTTTTTTCACAGGTGTGCTACAATACACTTACCTTACAGATCCCAGCGGCTCCCACGCTGGATTTATACTAAGGAATTTATAACCGGACGGAGGTCTATTATGAATCGTGTCAATATTTACCGGGCTGCCACAAATGATCAGACAAGCATTGCAAATTTATTCATTGACGAATATATGGCAGATGCCAACGACGCACAGCTCAAGATCTATCTTTTTCTGCTCCGCATGATGAACGCAAATCTCCCAACGAGCGTGACTGATATCGCGGACAAGTTTAACTACACAGAAAAGGATGTGCTCAGGTCGCTGATGTATTGGGAGTCCAGACAGCTTCTTGCACTTGACTTCGACGCGTCTCACAACCTGTCCGGAATCAGGGTTCTTTCACTCGATAACACATACGAGGCGCCCAGAACAGCACCCCGTATCACTCCGGTCTTATCCTTTATCAGACCGGCTTCTATGCAGACGGGCATGACTGCCAGAGCCGGAATCACTCCGCCGGCTGCGAATCGTACTGCCGCAGCCGCCGGCAGCCGCCCCGCAAACGACAAATTTGACAACCGTGAGATCTCCAAACCGGATTACACGCTCGACGAGCTCCGGGACTTTAAGAACAACGAGGATATCGAACAGCTGCTGATGGTCACGGAACAGTATGTTGCAAGACCACTGACGCGCAGCGACATGGAAACCATCCTCTTTCTGTATGACAGGCTCGGCTTCTCGACAGACCTGATCGACTATCTGGTACAGCACTGTGTAGAGCGCGGCAAGAAAGATTTCCGCTACATTGAAAAAGTGGCTTTGGCGTGGCATGAGCAGGGGATCACTTCACCTGCAGACGCACAGAATGCATCGCGCAAGTATGACAAGGTTGTCTACACGATCATGAAGTCCCTTGGCAAAAATGCATCTCCGGCTCCAAAGGAGCTTGAATACATAAATAAATGGACGAAGGAATACGGTTTTCTGCTGGATGTGATCCAGGAAGCATGCGACAAGACGGTCATGACGACGGACAACCACCGCTTCGCATACGCGGACGGGATCCTCTCCAAATGGTATCGTGCCGGTGTGCATCACAAGACTGACATCCCGGCTGCTGACGCTGCCTACAAGCAAACCGCCCAGAGTGCGGACAAGCCGCGCAGGACGAACAACAAAAATGACAATATCGTAACCAAGAATAAATTTAACAATTTCGCACAAAATACGTACGACTTTGATGAGCTGGAACAGAATATACTGAGCAACTAAACAAAATGAAGAACAAATGAGGTACGCGATACATGGCACTGACAAACAGCCAGTACGACGCGATCATGCGCTCCTACGAGGAGAAACAGCGCGCCGCCAGACATCGTCTGGAACACAATACAGAAACCGTATACCGACAGATCCCCGAATATGAGGATCTCGACCGTCAGGTCGCCTCCATCTCTATCGAACAGGGCAGAAAGCTTCTTGGCGGAAATGAAAATGCACTGCCGGAGTTAAGGCAGCGCTTAAAGGAACTCGCCGAGAAAAAGAGCTCTCTGCTGCGCGCATACGGTTTCCCCGATAACTACCTGTCCCTGGTCTACGAATGCGGGAAATGCAGCGACACCGGCTATATAGCCAATCAAAAGTGCAGCTGCTTCCGCGAGGCGGAGATCAACTTGATCTACGAGCAGTCCCATATCAAAAATATGCTTATGACAGAAAATTTTGGTTCACTTTCGTATGATTATTATGCGGGAGAAGATCTTGAAAAATTTACACGAGCTGTACAAATATGCCAAAATTTTGTGAAAACTTTTAATAAGGGCTACCGAAATCTGTTTTTTTATGGTACAGTAGGAACGGGTAAATCTTTTCTATCGTGCTGCATCGCAAAGGAATTGATCGACCAGGGAAACTTAGTGATCTATTTCAGCGCTTCCCAACTCTTTGATATCCTGTCCAAAAGCACCTTTGACAAGGACAGTGCCGAAGCGGCATCTGGTATCTCTGACGATATCTGCGACTGTGATCTGCTGATCATCGACGACTTGGGAACAGAACTCACAAACTCCTTTGTTTCCTCCCAGCTTTTTGCCTGTCTGAACAACAGACACCTGCGCAAAAAAGCTACCATCATCACAACAAATCTTTCGCTTGGAGAACTGCGGGACCGCTATTCCGACAGAATCTTTTCCCGCATCACAAGCAACTATGATATATGCAAGCTGACGGGCCGGGATATCCGTATGTTAAAAAAGACGGCTGCCACAAACAAATGAAAATTAAATACATAAAGACACACTAACTCCCACTCGCCCGCTGCTGCGGGCAATCAGATCAGGATCGTGAAATCTTTGATTTCATAACTAACATTACAGAAAGCGAGGGTTTTTCAATGCCAGTTCGTGAGGAAAAAAGAAATCTCAACTCAATACCTGTAGGCTCATTAGGCATCATTCCTTTAAGTGGCTGCAACGAGCTCGGAGACAAGGTTGACAAATATCTTGTCAGATGGAGGGCAGAGCGCGAGAGCGAGCACAAGGACTCTCTTGCGTTTGCCGGGTATCAGCGCGATTCCTATATCATCCAGACCCGCGTTCCGCGCTTTGGCACAGGGGAGGCAAAAGGCGAGATCTTACAATCGGTGCGCGGCGACGATATCTATCTGTTGGTGGATGTCACGAACTACAGCCTGACATACTCTCTCTGCGGACAGGAAAACCACATGTCTCCTGACGACCACTACCAGGATCTCAAGCGGATCATCGCTGCGATCGGCGGCAAATCGAGACGTATCACTGTGATCATGCCTTATCTGTACGAGAGCCGGCAGCACAAGAGAAATTCCCGTGAATCCCTCGACTGCGCGCTGGCACTCCAGGAGATGGTCAAGATGGGAGTGGACAATATCATCACTTTCGACGCACATGACCCGCGGGTGCAGAATGCGATCCCTCTGAATGGCTTTGAGACCGTATCGCCCACCTACCAGTTTATCAAGGGACTGTTGAACCATGTACCCGATCTCACCATCGATGCCGACCACATGATGATCGTCAGCCCCGACGAGGGCGGCATGGGACGTGCCATCTACATGGCAAACGTGATGGGGCTTGACATGGGCATGTTTTACAAGAGACGGGACTACACAAAGGTCGTAAACGGCCGCAACCCGATCGTGGCACACGAATTTCTAGGCAGCAGCGTTGCCGGAAAAGATATCATTATCCTCGACGATATGATCTCCTCCGGTGAGAGTATGATCGAAGTTGCCACAAACCTAAAGAAACGCAAAGCCAACAGAATCTTTGCCGCGTCCACGTTCGGTCTGTTCACTGCCGGTCTTGACAAGTTTGAGGAGGCGTACAACCAAGGTCTGATCTACAGGGTTCTCACCACAAACCTGATCTACCAGAAACCGGAACTGCTAGAAAAAGAATGGTATATCAGCTGTGACATGAGCAAGTACATCGCATACATCATTGATACTTTGAATCACGATTCATCCATCAGTGATCTGCTCAATCCAAATGACAGGATCCACAGCTACATCAACCGTTACAAGAACGGTGAGATACCGACGATATAAACATCTGAAATAATCGAGTAGGGGAATGACCCTCTGCACCCGTCAGCGAACCGATTTATCGGTTTGATGACATTCTTCCGCTGAGTGCCCGTGTGCAAAAAAATACCGCTGGACACTCAGCGGTATTTTTATATTCTGTCTGTATTAATCTATTCATCATATCCATTCGGATTGTTAGACTGCCATCTCCAGCTGTCTGCACACATCTCCTTAATGCCGTACTGTGCAGTCCAGCCAAGCTCCTCCTTAGCTTTCGTGGAATCCGCATAGCAGGATGCGATGTCGCCAGCACGTCTTGGCTTGATCTCATACGGAATCTTCACACCTGTCGCTTCCTCAAAATTCTTTACGATATCAAGCACACTGTAACCCGTTCCTGTGCCGAGATTATAGATGCAAAGTCCTGCTTTCTCCTCAATCTTCTTCAATGCCTTCACATGTCCGAGTGCCAGATCGACAACATGAATGTAATCCCTGACACCTGTTCCGTCGTGCGTATCATAGTCGTTGCCAAATACGCCGAGCTTCTCGAGCTTGCCCACAGCAACCTGTGTGATGTAAGGCATCAGATTGTTGGGGATTCCGTTTGGATTCTCACCCATGGTACCGCTGTGATGTGCCCCGATCGGATTAAAGTAGCGAAGGAGGATCACATTCCACTCCGGATCTGCCTTCTGCATATCCGACAGGATCTGTTCGAGCATAGACTTTGTCCAGCCGTAGGGATTGGTGCACTGTCCCTTTGGGCACTCCTCTGTGATCGGAATAAACGCGGGATCTCCATATACCGTAGCGGAAGAGGAGAAGATGATATTCTTGCAGCCATGCTTTCTCATCACGTCCACAAGCGTCAATGTACCTGCGATATTGTTATTGTAGTACTCCCATGGCTTCTGCACGGACTCGCCCACCGCCTTTAAGCCTGCGAAGTGGATACAGGAATCGATCTCCTCGTTTTCAAATATCTTTTCCATCGCGTCCCTGTCAAGAATATCCGCCTTGTAGAATGTTACCGGTTTTCCTGTAATCTTCTCCACCCGCTGCAGGGACTTGACACTCGCGTTGGACAAATTGTCCACCACAACTACGTCATAACCCGCATTTTGAAGTTCTACAACTGTGTGGCTGCCGATAAATCCGGCACCGCCCGTAACCAAAATTGCCATACTGTTTACCTCCGTTTTCACTTATATTTTTGAATGATCCTTATTTCATTTGATCAAAACTTTCCAAATCCCTAATTTCTATGATATTCCTTTTACAATCAGAAAACAATAGCATAATTACTATTTTTTGACGTAAAATTGACCATACCATCACTGCCTTTTTTTCTTTACAATTTACAATATTTTTATTTTTTATACATTTTTAGATATTTACAAAGGGTTTTCTGCCTTCATTTTGTGGATATTGTGCATAAACATGTGGATAGCAACAAAATCACTCGTTGTCATAAAGAGTTATCCACATCTTACAGGCCGCATCGCTGCCCTCTTTTGCGCT
>CAJUQU010000023.1 GCA_910588595.1 uncultured Lachnospiraceae bacterium
ATGGCGTAAATAGCGAGTGCTAAGTGTATGAGGGATTAGGAAATGCTGTACTAGTCTTTCTTTTGACATTGTTCGCTTTACTGTTGTAAGGTTAGCACAAAACCAATGTCCATTTCGGCTATAAGCTGCCGTATGTGCATAATATTCAGGTATGCCCATTCTGATAAGATTTCCAAAATCGAAACTGGCACTCGGAATATACGGATTAGCGACTTTCCCACCTTGAAACAAATTTATGGTGTGGATTTTTCGGAATTTTTTATTGGATTGTTACCGGATAGTGAAAAATAAAAAGGCAAGTAAAGCAATTCATCAGCTTACTTGCCTTTTTGCTGGGTATCTGTCAGCAATGTCCTATGGTATCCAGAAGTTTAGGAGATAAAGAAGTCATTTCTTTAAGTTGTTCCTTGTTATAATCAGAAAATTGCGACACTGTGGAAATTTCGTATTTCCGCCATATCAAGGCAGTCTTTTTCTTCGGAAAAATCTCAAATAGATACTTGTCCTCCCAATCTTCAAACATAACTCCATTTTTCTTTAGTGTGTAGTATGTTTTCATAGTCAGGGTATAATCACGCTGACAAATGGCATATAAATCATGGACTGTCTTGTGTTTAAAGTCGTACATACAGAATATATTGTTCTGAAAAAACATGGTGTGCAGTGTTACAGGAAAATGGCAACTGTCAAATGCCTCCTTGATAGAAGCAAGAGAACGTATCTGAATGCCATACTTCTGGCATATGCTGTCAAGTTCCGGCATTGTGCTTTCGCCCATATTACGGAACTTCAGTATTTCCTCTCTGGGATGTAGTGATAACTGTGAGAGGTATAGTATGTTGTTCCTTATAAGGACATTTTGCAGCCTCCTTGACATGGAAATATCATTAACAGATATTTCGTTTTCCGGCGGGTATAGGTATCCTAATGCGTTCAGTTCATCAGCAATGGCAAGTACATTATAATTTTTAGGACATCTGTTTGCAAATGTTAGATAATTAAGCCCTTCAAGGTCTGAAACTTTGGTAATCCCTAAACACCATGACAGGGCTGTTTTGACTTCCGGTGAAAGTTTTAAATCCTTAATATATGTTTCCATATCCCGCACCTCGTATTCATTGAAAGCCTCATTGGTTATGGCAGATCACTTTTCCCTACAGGGTAAAGAAAAGCATTTAAAATAGTGCAGATTGAAATGATAAAAATTGATTTCACTGCATAAATCAGTGCATGTCCTTATCCATATGTGTATCTGCCGGTATTTTTTCTATCAATGGTGACAATATAAACGATTCTGCAAAGATTATCAATATCCTTTGCAGAAAATGAACCATTTGAGCAGAAAACGGACATTAAAACAGCTTTACAACACTTAATTGCGTTAATCAGTCCACGTCCTTATTCATATGCGTATCTGCCTATAACTTTTGTATCAATGATGACAGTGCCGGAACACTGTCGGATATTTTTTTGAGCTGCTGTTCGCTGCAATCTGAAAGCTGCGAAACAGCAATAATCCCATATTGTTTAAATAACTGAACAGATTTATATTGGGGTAAAATTTCAAACAGATACTGGTCATTCCAGCCGCAGAGTGTCACTCCATTTTTCCTTAGTGAATAGTATGTTTTCATGGTAAGGCAGTAATCCTGTTCGCATATATTATATAAATCATAGGCAGATTTGTTCCGGATATCATCTACACTAAATATGTTTCCTCTAAAGAAAAGCGGGTATATTTTTTTGTGAAATTGAAATTCGCTGAATATCTCTTTAATGGGGGAAAGGGAACGTATCTGAATCCCGTATTTTTCACAAAGGGTATCAATTTCTGACATGGAATATTCACCTACGCTGCGAAATTGTAATATTTCTTCCCTTGGATATACAGAAGGTAGTGTCAAGTTTAATACCCAAAAATCGCCTCAACCCCAGTAAAATCAAGGGTTTCAGCCCCCTCGGTGCCTTTACCCCCTCTTTCTCCCTCTTAGTGACCAATTATTTTGCTTCCAAATTCGTGTCAAGCCCGGGCTGAAAGCCCGTTAATTTCAGGCTTGACAGGGATTTGCGAAGCATAAATATAATGGTCTCTAAGAGGCAGAAAGAGGGCAGTTTTTTCATATATCGTTTGACACTACCATACAGAAAGCTGTGCAAGGTATACGATGCCATTTCTTAAAAAAATATTCCGTATTTTCCTTGACATGGGTATGTCATGGATTGATATTGCGTTTTCGGCAGAAGAAAGATAGCCTAAGTGATTCAGTTTCCTTATAATCATCAGCTTATTGTAACCTGTTCGGAGCTTGTTCGCTAATGTAACGCAATTATACTCTTTCAGTTCTGAAACATTAGTGATATGTAACTCCTGCATGGCTTTTTTAATCTGTATGGAATCGTAGAGTTCTTGAATGTCGTTTTTCATAAGTATTCCTTTTCATGTATTTAGATTAATGAGATTATAACATTCTTCTTTTTACAAATAAAGAGAGAACTGGTTTATATTTTGACCAGTTCTCCGTACAAAGAAAATATGTTACCACAATTCTAATGAATCTTCCGCATCTATCCATAGCTGCATACAACCATCAAGATACAGTGTTGCATATTCAAGAGGATTATCTATCGCCAAAGCATTTAAGGCACATTCGGAACATGGCGTTGTATTTAATCCATCTTCCGCTTTTTCGCAGTCTATCCGTAAAACATATCCGTCAAAAGTGGTTACGTCAATACAGTTATGGAGCATATTATATGTTGCATGAATAACCCTCATATCTTTTTCGTCCTTTCTTTTTGTTTGAGAAATTTGTGAAAGCATTCCAATCAGTTCTTCCTGTCCTGTTCATTTCATGATATAATTTGTTACAGGTTTTTGTTTCCCTTATTTTTGCCCTTATGAGGGTTCGTAACATGAGGGAAAAGGATATAACACAAGGGAAAGTATAAGGGCAAACTCACTTGTTATAAATTTAGCATTTTCAAGGGTTTGCGGACTTTTTGAAGATAAAATATAACAGTTATTAAATGCTATAAAAAGTGTCTTATCAGAATTCCAGTTTGCAGGAAAGGTGGAAAAGGAGGAGGCAAATTATGAAAGTCGATCTGCACATTCACTCAATATATTCCGACAGTTCTCGTTCGCCGGAAGAAATCGTAGCGCTTGCCAAAAAGAGAAATGTCGGTTTGCTTTCCATATGCGATCATGCAACCATCGGCGCGTATTCCGTTTTGCCCGAAATTTGCAGGGATAACGGGATGAACTATGTGCTGGGGGTGGAACTGGAGGTTCTATGGAATGGGGAAAGTCTGCATATGCTCGCGTACAATTTTGATCCAAACGACGCGCAAATGAAAACGTTTATGGATAAGCAGTATAGGGCGATCGAGTGTGAATATATCGTTTATAATATGATGCAGGATTATCCACAGATGTTTTTGGAAGAATATCGTCATTTTGCATATCCAAAAGAAAAGGGCGGATGGAAATATCTGTATTATGCGGTGGCAAAGGGTGCTGCAAAAACATATGAGGAAGCGAATGAAACCATTTACAGCAGATATGGGATGCCGAATCATTTATCAGGTTTTGGCGAATGCAATATATCGGACTTCTGCGAGATGGTCAAACGGGCGGGCGGAGTGCCCGTTTTGGCACATCAGGGATATTTGTATGAGCGAGATCCGGGCGGATTTGCATCCATGCTCAGAGAAATGAGGGTGTGCGGGTTAGGAGGGATTGAGTGCTATTACCCATCACACACTAAAGATGCCACGGATATCTGTGTTCAATTTTGCCCCAAAAACGATATGCGAATCACCGGCGGTTGTGATTGCCACGGAGAATTTAACAAAAGTGAGGGATTTTCGGTTGGCGCCCTGGAGATATCTCTGCCCATGCTTGACCTGAAAGGGATTTTGTGAGGTTTTATCTGTTTCTCTTTTTGAGTATCTGATAGAACGCCGCTTTCTACTGTGATATAAGGCATTACTTATTTCCTCCTGTTTTCCCTTCATATATGCTGTAAAATATTTCGTTGATTATTACAGCGTTTTTGAGTATAATTAAAAAGAGAAAGTACAGTTTGATTTGAAAGGATTGGTATAACTATGGCAAGTATATTACCGGTATCAGATTTAAGAAATTATAATGAGGTTTTGAAAAACTGTCAGATCGGAGAGCCTGTGTTCCTGACTAAAAATGGCAGGGGTAGATTTGTGGTAATGGATATAGAAGATTACGAGCGTGACAGAGCAGAAAAAAAACTTCTGGAGAAACTGCATGAGGCAGAGGAAGCTGTTAAAGATGGGAATGGCTGGCTGACAATGGATGAATTAAAGGCTGAGGTTGGAGAGTAAATTTATGATGAAATTGCGACTCAATCCGGTAGTGGCAGAGGATTTAAAAACAATTAAGAATTTTATTGCAGAAGATAACGCCGATAAAGCATTAGAAATGGTTCAGGAGATTTATCGGCAGTTTGAGAATATACAGCAGTTTCCTTATATTGGTGCAGATTTGTCGAAACGTGTGAGTTTTAAGACGGATTATAAGTATGTGGTGTGGAATGATTATGTTGTGTTGTATAAGGTTTCGAAAGAAGTAGTTGAGATTTATCGGATAGTGAATCGGTACCAGGATATTACAAAGATTTTTAGTTGAGGAACTGTTAAGAAATAACTTTTAAATAGCGCGTAGGAGTTTTTTCGAGAGTGCCGCTCAAAAATCAGACGCATAGCGGGCTAGGTAACTGATTTTTGAATGGATTTTACTTTGTAGACAGAAACATATATGTACTGAAACGTCAGATTTTTTTGAATTAGTGTTTTACAATTATATTTGAAATGTTTTGTGTTGATAGATTTTGAAACGAAAAAATCTCTGGATACAATCAACTAAGTCTTTCTCTTCCAAATGATTCTGTTGTATACTGGACATGGCATAAATCCTCCTTTGTTAAAATGGTTTCTTGGCAATTCCATTATACCAAACGGATTGAATTTATGCCTTTTTTATTGGTTGAAATATTGAAGGTGTGGGAAGTCGTAGTATTTAACAGATAATTAGATATCAAATTAATATCAAATAAACAAAAGTTTATGAACAGATTGATATTAAAATTAGACAGGGGTGGTGAGTCATGGTATATTAAATGCAGGTAAGTACCGGAATCTTGATAGTGAATTCAAAAAATAGGAGGAGAGATATGGACGAGACTATTTGTGGAGAGATCGAGCTGGTCGAGAATGTATTGCAGGCTGAGGATTTTGTGAGACTCAGGATCGAGACCGGATTTGCCGAGATACCGGTGGAGCACGCCAGGAAAGCTTTGCGGAATGGGCTGGTCAATGTCTCTGCGTTGTACAGGGGTGAGCTTGTCGGGATGGGCAGGCTTGTCGGGGACGGCGCCATGTACTGGTATCTTCAGGAGATCATCGTCCTGCCCCGATTTCAGCAAAAAGGAATAGGGACGATGATCGTGGGGCATTTGGTCGACTACGCGAAGGCACATTCTGTCACGGGGAAGTTTACGACGATCGGAGGGGTCTCGGCGAAAGGAAAGGAGGCATTTTACGAGAAAATGGGGTTTGATATCATCTCTAACGGCATCAAAAAAATGGTTGAGATCGATCATGTAAAGTAGCCGATGCTGAGTTGGTGCGATAAAATAGAAAGCAGAAAGGATTGGCGTATGGAGATCAGAATACTACATTTGATCGAGGGGGCGAAGCAGGCAGAAGGATTGACTGTGATCATTGACGTGTTTCGGGCATTTTCATTGGAATGTTATCTGTACGAAACGGGAGTCAAAGCGATCCGACCTGTCGGAACTGTCGAAGAGGCATTTCGGTTGAAAAACGAGATAGAGAATAGTGTGCTTGCAGGTGAACGTCATGGTAAAAAATGCGAAGGGTTCGACTATGGAAATTCACCGTCTTCTATCAATGCAGAGGATGTCAGGGGAAAAGTGGTTATCCATACAACCAGTGCAGGCACGCAGGGGATCATGAACGCGACAGGAGCCGGCGAGATCATTACAGGAAGCCTGGTGAATGCAAAAGCGGTCGCTGAGTATATATTCGAAAGGCAGCCGGAGATCGTATCGCTAGTCTGTATGGGAAATGGCGGTGTACGTCCGGCGGCTGAGGATGTGTTGTGTGCAGCGTACATAAAGAGCATTTTGGAGGGGACAGATTTTATAGATCTACAGGACAGAGTGAACGGACTTCGAGACAATGGCGGACAGCATTTCTTTGACAGGAGCAGACAGGATGTCTTTCCGGAGGAAGATTTCTGGCTGTGCACAAGATACGATCAATTTCCATTTGTGATTCAAATTGGCAGAGACAGATACGGGTATATCACGAATAGAATATATGCCTCGTGAAATGAATAATACAAATATATGTTCGAAAATGGAGAAGAGTATATGAGCAGAATTGAAAAAGTTCGGGAAGTGGTTGACAGCGTATTGGAGGCTATGACAGATCCGGAAGAGAGAAGATGCGCATACATACATTTGTACGGAGTCGCACAGGCGGCTGCGCTGATCGCCGGAAAACTAAAAGAGAACATGGAGCTATCGATCATTGCGGCGATGCTGCATGACCTGTATGCCTACAAAAATATGGATCCGGCAGATCACGCGCACAGGGGGGCGGCGATGGCAGAGGAGATCCTTTGCGGGTTGGCGGTATTCTCCGACGAGGAAATCAATTTGATCAGCTCGGCTGTCTATCACCACAGTGACAAGGCGGTCACGGGGGAGTCCTTTGACGAGGTGTTAAAGGATGCCGATGTGATGCAGCATGTTTTTTATGCATCCGGGCACCCGGAGGAAGAATGTCAGCTTGCGCGTGGGGGAAAAGCTGTGGCTTGCTCGAATGATCTGTTATTTGAGGTGAAAGCGCATGAACGGGATCGTTTTGATCGTTTAAGGGATGAGTTTGCACTAGGCTGATAGCACTTTTTCATACAGCGCTCCGATCCGAAAGCCCTGAAAAGGGCAATTTCTATTCAGACAGGTTCATGGATTCATGGTATACTGAGACATATCGTGAGGTCAGAGATTTTACGCTCCTGATCCGTTTGTCCCCTGGAGCGGACGGGTACAAGGAACTATTCTGGTGTTTCATGAATGTGGAAAATGGAGAAAGAAGGAGAGTATGTACATGGGTGAGGACAATGTTTTCAGAAAAATTGTTTCCTATATAGAGGAACATCTGGGAGAGGATCTGTCGCTGGACACGATCGCTGCGGCGCTGAATTATTCCAAGTTCTATATCGCCCGCACGTTTGCGGAGGAGACGGGCTGTACGGTCTACAAGTACATTCAGGGAAGACGCCTGACGCTGGCGGCAGAGAAGCTGGTCAGTACTGGGGAGCCGATCATAGAGATCGCTTACGAGGCGCATTACAATTCGCAGCAGGCGTTCACGCTCGCGTTTGGCAGGCTGTACCAGTGTACCCCGCAGACATACCGGAGAAGGGGCGTTTTTGATCCGAAACAGCTGAAATTATGCGGCGTTTCATCTGCGGTGTGCAGGATCAGCAGGATAGGAGGCATGATAGCGGCATGAGTACGATCCCGTATGTGATAGAACAGACCAGCAGGGGGGAGCGCAGCTATGATATTTTTTCCCGGCTGCTCTCGGACCGGATCATCTTTCTGGGGGAGGAGGTCAGCGATACATCGGCGAGCCTGGTCGTGGCGCAGATGCTCCATCTGGAGGGGGAAGATCCGGAGAAAGATATCCAGCTCTACATCAACAGCCCGGGCGGATCGGTCACGGCAGGTTTTGCCATCTACGACACGATGCAGTACATCAGATGCGACGTGTCGACGATCTGTGTCGGGCTGGCGGCAAGCTTTGGCGCGCTCCTGCTCGCGGGCGGGACGAAAGGCAAGCGCATCGCCCTCGCCAACGCGGAGATCATGATCCACCAGCCTGCGATCCACGGAAACGGCGTTCAGGGACAGGCGACGGATATCAAGATCATGTCCGACCACATGCAGAAGAGCAGGCAGCGGTTGGACCGTATTCTGGCAGAGAATACAGGAAAAACTATGGAGGAGATCGCCCTTGCGACAGAGCGGGACAACTATATGTCCGCGCAGGAAGCGCTGGAATTCGGACTGATCGACAAGGTGATCGCAAAGAGGACGTAGCGGACAGTAAAAAACAGCTCTGTAGTCTTTAGTGACAGGATATTACTGTTCAGCGTTTATACAAGACAGAGGCATTCATTATATTAGAGCATAACAATGTTTTTCATGTGGATCATGCCACGCTTTTGCCATCCGCAAAAGTGTGGCATGTTTTAGTGTTTTGCTGTCTGTGCCAGAGCAGAAGAAAAGATGGATTGAGGATTTGCATTTCTGCGTATCGTCTGCTAAACTATACACAGTGAAAGATCGAGCGCATTGATGAATATTTCGGCGATGGACGGAAATATTCATCAATGCAGCCTCTGGACAGGAACAATAGAAAATGGAGGGAAATGTGATGAAACTAATGCATTCGGAATGGAGAGACAGGGTTGCACATTGGATGCGTACCCTGAAAGATGATCTGTATATGCCGCTTGGGGAGATCCCGCTGGAAGCTTTTATCACGATGGAATATCTGACGCCCCAGGAGGCGCAAATGGGAGATTTCACCCCGGTAAGCCCCGGTTTTACGTGGGGAAGGATCTGGGAGTACTGCTGGTTTCGGGGCAGTATCACGCTGCCGGCGGAGGCGAAGGGCAAACGGATCGTGATGGATCTGAAACCTGACGGGGAGTCTGCGCTGTTTGTGAACGGGGAGGCGTTTGGCACGTACCGCGCTTCCTGGGTGGACGAGCCCCATCATTTTATGGAGGACAATGTACTTAGTCTCTGTGCGGAGGGCGGGGAACAGTATGACCTGTTGATGGAGACCTATGCGGGGCATTTCTACCCGGAAGCATCCAGCGGAGGCTGCGCAACGGGTCCCGTGCTGCCAGGAGCCTATGCGGATGCCGCAGTGGAGGGAGAGAGGCGTGTTCTGGGAAAATGTACTTACGGGATCTGGAACGAGGACGCCTATCAGCTGTACATGGACGTGGACACGCTGAGCAGGCTTCTGACCACTTTGGACGAAACGTCCCTCCGGGCGGCGAAAATTGCAAAGGCTTTGCAGCAGTTCACGCTGATCGTCGATTTTGAACAGTCAGGGGAGCAGCGGATCGCTTCTTATAAGAAAGCAAGGGAAGCGCTCCGCCCTGTGATGGAGGCAAGAAACGGATCCAGCGCGCCGGTGTTCTACGCCGTGGGCAATGCGCATCTTGATCTGGCTTGGCTTTGGCCTATGGCGGAGACGTACCGCAAAACGGAGAGGACTTTTGCTGCCCAGCTGCGCCTGATCGAGGAATATCCCGAGTACAAATTTATCCAGAGTCAGCCGGCATCCTATGAGATGTGCAGAAAATATTATCCTGAGCTGTTCGCAAAGATCAAGGAAGCTGTAAAGGGCGGGCAGTGGATCGCGGACGGCGCGATGTGGGTGGAACCCGACACCAATATGGCAGGCGGTGAGGCTCTGATCCGCCAGCTGGTGCACGGAAAACGGTATTACAAGGAAGTGTTTGACGTGGACAGCCGCGTGCTCTGGCTGCCGGATACGTTTGGATATACAGCCGCGCTGCCGCAGATCTTAAAGGGCTGCGGGGTGGATTATCTGGTCACACAGAAGATTTTCTGGTCTTACAATGAAGGCGATCAGTTCCCGTATCACTACTTCACATGGCAGGGTATGGACGGCTCTGAGATCGTTTCCTTCCTTCCGACCAGCTATACCTACCGCACGGACCCGACGGAGGCAAACCGTATCTGGAAGAACCGGACACAGCTGCAGGATCTGGACATGTTCCTGATGCCGTACGGCTATGGTGACGGCGGCGGGGGACCGGCGAGGGATTTTGTGGAGTACGCCAGACGCCAGGAGGATCTGGAGGGCGGCGTGAAGATAAAAATGGCAGGTCCCATGGAATTTTTCAAAGATATGGACGAAAAGGGCGGTCCTGTCAACACCTATGTAGGGGAGCTGTATTTCAGCGCCCACAGGGGTACATATACCTCCCAGGCGGCAGTGAAGAAAAATAATCGGCGCTGTGAATCCGCCATGCGGGAAATGGAGATGTGGAGTGCCCTGGCGCTGGATCGCGGATTGGCGTATGGACAGCAGGAGGCGGATGCGCTGTGGAAACAGCTTTTGCTGCACCAGTTCCACGATATCCTCCCCGGCTCATGCATTGGACGGGTGTATGAGGAGGCGAGAAAGGCGCATCAGGAGATTTTGGACGGCGCAGGAAAGCTGCAGGGACAGGCGCTCGCGGCACTGACCGACCAGCCGGGAGAACACGCCGTGACTGTGTGGAATTCACTGAGCTTTGCCAGGACAGTGCTGGTGGAATTGCCGGAGACGTTTGCAGCGGGCGTACAGACTCTGGAGGGAGAGGCTGTGATGGCGCAGCGCTCATCAGGTCAGATGAGAGTGCTGGTTACGGTTCCGCCGTGCGGCGCAGTCGCGCTGGTTCCGGCAGACGGATCTGCTGAGCTGGGAGATGCGGCAGTGTCCGTGGAACAGTGTGAGACCGGCTATGTATTGGAGAACAGGATTGTCAGGGCTGTGGTGGATCACAGGGGCGAGATCACCTCTTTCGTGCTGAAGGAATCAGGAAGGGAGTTTGCGTCAGGACCTATGAACAGGCTCCGCCTGTTCAAGGATGTGCCCCGCATGTTCGATGCGTGGGATATCGATTCGAACTATATAGAACAGGAAGTGGAAGCGCTGGCTGAGGTGTCGGTCGAGAGGATCGCGGAAGGTATTGAGGGCGTGCTGAAAGTGAGCGGCAGGATCAGCGAATCTAGGTTTGTGCAGTACATCCGTCTTGCGGCAGACAGCAGGAGGATCGAACTGGAGACGGAGATCGACTGGAAGGAGCTGCACCGGCTGCTGAAAGTGTCGTTCCCGGTGGCGGTATATGCCGAAAACGCTCTGAACGAGATGCAGTTTGGTTATGTGGAGCGCCCCACGCATCGCTCCAGGCTGTATGACAAAGACAGATATGAGGTGTGCAACCATCGATACACTGCGCTGTGTGACGGGTCACATGGGGCAGCAGTGCTGAATGACTGCAAGTATGGCATCAGCATGAACGGGAACGCGTTGGAGTTGACGCTCCTTCGGGCATCTGCCACACCGGAAATGCGCGCGGACAACGAGATCCATACCTTTACGTACGCGTTCACTGCATGGGAGGGAAGCTTTGCGGACTGCGATGTGGTCAGACAGGGCTATGAGCTGAATGTGAAGCCGCCGGTGACTGCAGGGAGCAGAAAATATTTCAGCGCGGTGGCGATAGCGAAAGACAATGTGATCCTCGACACCATGAAACCGGCAGAGGACGGAAGCGGCGATATCATCCTGCGCCTCTATGAATCCAAGAAGGCGGCGGTAGAGACTGCGGTGTGTCTGCAGTTTGGCGCAGGCAGGGCGTTCCTGTGCGATATGCTGGAAAATATCGTGGAGGAGATTGACGTGACGAATGGGAAAATGACGTTGCAGTTTCATGCGTTCGAGATCAAGACAGTCAGGATCAAGCGATAGAAAGCCCGAAGGAAATGTGGGAAGGAACGCATAAGCAAGAATGAAGCAGGAAAACGACAGGGAGGATCGTATGATATGAAGCAGTATGAGTGTTATGAACTGAGGTTAAATGGACCGGAGCCCGCCGACCACGCCAGGGCAGATGTGGATGGCAGTTTTGAAATGAACGGAACAGTGACAGTTGTGAAAGGATTTTACGCGGGGGACGGCATATATATTGTGCGATATCTTCCGACGGAGGCAGGTTTGTGCAGATATCGTGTGACCGGAATGGTCAATGCGGAGGGAGAGATCGTCTGCGAGGCGGCAGCGGACAGTGTGCACGGATTGGTGCGCGCGGAAGGTACGCATTTCCGGCATGAGGATGGCACGTATTTTTATCCGTTTGGTACGACAGTCTATGCGCTGATACACCAGGAGGATGCGCTGATGGCGGAGACGATGGAGAGCCTGAAAGCGGCGCCCTTCAATAAGATCCGGTTCTGTGTGTTCCCTAAGCATTATGATTTTAACCACAATGAGCCGCCTTTTTATGCGTTTGAAAAAAAGCAGGATGGCGGCTGGGATGTGACGCGCCCCTGCTTTGCGTTCTGGGACAGGCTGGAAACGGTCCTTGTGCAGTTGGGGAAGATGGGCATCCAGGCGGATTTGATTCTGTTTCACCCCTATGATCGATGGGGATTTGCCGACATGCCGCAGGCGGATAACCTGATCTATCTGGCGTATCTGCTGCGGCGTCTTGCCGCATTTCCAAACGTGTGGTGGAGCCTTGCAAACGAGTATGACCTGTGCGGTGCAAAGTCTGTCGCGGACTGGGAGGAGATCGAGACGTTTGTGGCGGAGCATGACCCGTACCATCACCTGCTCTCCAATCACAACTGTTTCAAGAACTGGGATTTTACCCGTCCGAATGTGACGCATGCGTGCATCCAGACCAAGGCGTTGTACAAGGTTTCGGAGTGGCGCAGGCAGTATAACAAGCCGGTTGTGATCGACGAGTGCTGCTATGAGGGAAATATACAGCATGTCTGGGGCAGCATTTCCGGCAGGGAGATGACAAACCGGTTCTGGCGTGTGGTCACGATGGGCGGCTACTGCACCCACGGGGAGACTTTTCTGGAGACGGGTGCAGCGCTGGGCAGCGCTGAGGCCCTGCGTGGAGAAGATGTTCATGAGGAAATCCTCTGGTGGAGCAGGGGCGGCAGATTAAAGGGTGAAAGTCCGGCGCGCATCGCTTTCCTGCGCGGAATCGTGGAGGAGCTGCCGGGTCCTGTGGAGCCGACGGCAAACTGGATCATGGAGATCCTTCAGCTGCCGCCTGATGAGAAGGAAAGGCGCATGGAACAGGCGGGGACTTTTGTGCGGGCGATGCTGCAGATGGGCGATGAACTGAAAGAGTTCTGTGCCAGTGAATTTACGTATCAGGGACACTGTGGTGAGGACGCCTATCTGACCTTCTATGACATGCGCACCTGCGCGAAAGATGTGCTGGAGCTGCCAGAGACAGATACTTACAGGGTGGAGCTGATCGATACGTGGAACATGACCAGGACAGTGTTGTCTGAACATGCCAGTGGAAAGACAGCGCTCTCACTTCCCGGAAGAGAAGGAATGGCAGTGCTTGCGGTGAAGAACAGAGAAGACAGATGATCATCCCCCGTTCTGCCAGCATTGGCGGAACGGAGATCTTTAGACAGGTGCATGGAAGTATTGACAGTATATCAGTACCGATGCGTATGTAGGCGTTTACAGATTCTTCTCCAGGAAAGACAGCATGTCAAGACTCCACTGCCAGGCTGAATTGTCATAGGCAAGTCCACAGCCGTGCCCTCCGGATGGATAGTAGCGGCATTCGTGTGTGATTCCCAATTCTTTCAGCTTTGCCTCGAGCCTTTCTGTATTTTCGCAGGGAACGGTTCCGTCATCCCTGCATGCCCACGCAAATGTTGGCGGATAATCCGTGTGGATCAGGTTTTCAACAGAGAGTTCATGGCGCAGCGTCCCGTCGTCCTTTCCGATCAATGCCAGGGCACTGCCTTCATGTGCGATATCTTTTTCAAGGCTGATGACGGGGTAGCCCAGGACAACTGCATTTGGTCTGGCTTCCGGCATCAATGTCCTGTAGAGTGCCGCTGTCGATGCGCACAGATGGCCTCCGGCTGAAAATCCGACGATGCCGATCCGGTCAGGATCAACGTGATATTTTGCGGCGTTATCCCTGACGTAGCGGATCGTTTCCAACAGATCCAGCTGCGGCTCCGGATAGCGTGATGGCGCTATTCTGTAGCGGAGCATGAACGATACATATCCTCTCTTCTCGGCTATGATCTGAATGGGGGTACCCTCATTCTGAAAGCTGACAAACTCATATCCGCCGCCGGGGCAGATGATCAGTGCAGGTCTTGGCGGGGTATCTTCCGTCCGCGGTGACGGTGTGATGACAAAAGACTGATCCGGATCCAGCAGGTCCGCGTCCTCACAGGGCTCCCAGGCATTCCAGTCACGCAGATGCAGGCACTGTCTTTTTCCTGATTGCAGATCCAGTACCAGATTTGCCATGTCGACGATCTGTTCCGTCAATCCCTGCAAGTTACCGCCCCACGGCGTCTGTCCCCTGAAAGCGGCAAGACGCAATGGCTGATCCCACGAATCTTCGGGAAACCAGTCGAGCTGCCCCTCGAGGAACAGGGAATGAAACCATTTTTTCATTCCGGGAACGGACATAATGTCAGTTAACGTATCAAAAGTTGAAAACATACAAAGAACTCCCTTCAATTATCATTTATTTTCGCTTTTATTATAGCGCAATGACGCTGCAGATGGAATAGGATTTTTGAATAAACTGTCTGTTGGATCCGTTGATACGGTTTCATTGAAACGGTTTTGTTTAAAAAAGGTTGCATAAAGTCATAAAAATGAATAGAATATAAGCAGGCTTTTTACCAGGTGCTGACAAGCAGGGGAGAACGCTGTTAGGTTGGAGTTAGGATAGGTGCTGCAATGGCAGGAGATGACAGACAGTATATGACAGAAGGACAGATGAGATGGAAGGGATTGAAGATCGCCGTCGTGGAGGACGACACGGTGCATGCCGCTGTGTTGACACGATATCTGGAGACATGGATGCAGGGGAGGAACGTTGCCTTTTGCATTCGAAAATTTCCTGATGCGGCGGCATTTTTGTTTGAATGGGAGCAGGATCAGGCGTGGAACGCCCTGTTTTTTGATATCTAGATGCCCGGTCTGAACGGGGTGGAACTCGCGAAAAAATCCGCCGGGAGGACAGGCGGGTCGCGATCGTCTTAGTCACGGGAGTCACAGATTACCTTCTGGAAGGGTATGAGGTGGAAGCACTGTACTATCTGGTGAAGCCTGTCGATGCAGACAAGATCAGTATCTGCATGGAGCGCATTCTGGCACGGTACAATGAACAGGAGCGACAGCGGGTGATCCTCGCGGAGGCGGAGGAGTATGCGGATGGGAAGCCGGTCAGCCGTGTGACATTGTGGCTTCAGCCGGAGGATATCGTATATGTTGAGGCTTTTTCCCACAATACGACGCTATACACAAAGGAAAAGTGCTATCTAGTCAGGGAGGGCATCAGTGTGTGGAGAGAACGGCTTGCGGGGGAGGTGTTCTGCTCCTGCCACCGCTCCTATCTGGTCAATCTGTTCCATGTGGCGCGCTTAGAGAGGGAAGCGGTCGTTCTGGATGACGGCAGGCGGGTTCCGCTCAGCAGAAGGAGCTACAGGGAAGTGAACCAGGCGTTTATCTGTTTTTACAGCAAAATGAAAAAGGATTGCGGGTCTCGGTGTACCACAATGATCTGATGGAGAAGCATTACGAGGAAGTCGAGAATATGTACCGGCAGATGCGGGGCTGGCGGATGTGGACAGGAAAAGGGTGGAGGAGGTGCTGGCTCTGGCGGGACTCGATGCGGATTTTGCCGAGCGCGGTATCACACTGGAAAGCTACATGACGGATCGTCTGACCGAGGACGGGATCGATCTGTCCGGTGGACAAGAACAGAAGTTCTTGATTGCCAGGGCACTCTACAAGGATGCGCCGGCATTGCTCTTGGATGAGCCCACGGCGGCGCTGGACCCGCTTGCGGAGCAGGAGGTCTATGAATCGTACCAGGAGCTCTGCAGGGACAAGACGGCTCTGTTCATATCCCACCGTCTTGCCAGCACACAGTTTTCCGACTGGATCATGTTTTTGCAGGACGGGCATATCACGGAGATGGGGAGCCACGAGGAGCTTCTGGCGGCGGGCGGGGAATACGCCAGACTGTATGAGCTGCAGGCTGGAACTGCGGCGTCACAGCTGATCCCCAAGGTGGTCTGGTGGACGGCGGTGTCACTCGTGCTGTACCTGCTCATCGGAAAGCTCTCGAATGAGAGCGAGGTGATCAAAAGCCATTCGTGGGAGCTTTTGGATGCCAGGATGGCAGTCAAAAATATGGAAATGAACTACCCGGATCTGGACAGTCCCTACACCAACAAACTGTACAGCCGCATGGAGGAGGATAACCGGTGGGGAAGTGGGATCTACGGAGGCTTTGACAACCTGGAAAAACTGTGCTATCAGGCATTCAACGCAGTGTTTGCGGTAGGGATGCTGGTTCCCGTGCTGTACGAGCTGTTTGTACACAGAAATATACTTACGTATCTCTTTTTTGCGGTGCTCGTGCTGGCGATCCTCTGCAATGCCGCAGCAGAGTGGTATTTCGGGAGGAAGATGACAGAGTACATTGCGCTCTGGACGGATGACAAGCCGGATGATACGAACCTGATGTGGTATTATGCGGTATATGACGGGATATCGATGGAGAACCGCAAGGATGTGAAGCTGTATGATGCCATCGATCTGCTGAAGGAGTACACCTTTGTCCACGGCATGGGATTCTTGAAGTACAAGGATGATCTTGTGGCAGGTACGGGCGGCCGCAGGGAGTTTGTCATCAATATCCTGAACGCCGGCGTCAGGGGGATCTGCTATCTGTTCCTCATGATGATAGCTCTTCTCAGTAGTGTTTCAGGACTTTTCCCTGTTTGACTATTCCATAGCGGAAAACGTGGCGACAGGGGCGCAGTATGACCCTGATCAGGTGGCAGACTGCCTGGTGAAGGCGGGCTTTGGCGAAAGGCTTGAAAGGCTGCCGGACGGGATAGGGACGCTGGTCGGCAAGGGGTATGATGATTCGGGCGTACTCTTTTCGGGCGGGGAGCGGCAGAAGATCGCCATTGCAAGGGCGCTGTACAAGAATTCCCCGTTCATTCTGCTCGATGAGCCTACGGCGGCGCTGGATCCGGTTGCAGAGTATGAGGTGTATTCTGCCTTTGATGAGATGGTGGGCAGCAAGACAGCCATTTACATCAGTCACAGGCTCTCCTCCTGCCGTTTTTGCGATGACATCGTAGTGTTTGACAAGGGGCAGGTCGCACAGCGCGGAAGCCACGCAGCGCTGATGGCAGACGAGGACGGACTGTATCACGCACTCTATATGGCGCAGGCGCAGTATTATGAAAACAAAGCGGCAAAAGACAGGATCGATCAGGCGTTGGAAGATATGAAAAATCCGCCGCCGACCCATAAAAAACAGGGTCATGATGTATAATGAAAAAGTTCCACTGTGAAAACGAAGCGAAAGAGAATAAAATCAACGTTTATACATTGCCGTGTATGGTTCTGACGTGCTATATTATATATGGTATCATAAAGCTTGATATGATAAAGGAATATGGATAAATGTCATCTTTAAGAGAGGGCAATTGCATTGGGAAGGGGAAACGGTCATTGTGGAGAAAGAGATCATGAAAGATATTATTTTTCTGGGTCAGAAATCTGAACCGGCGACGAAGGCGGATCAACAGGTGGTGACAGATCTGCTCGACACGCTTAAGGCAAACCGAGCAGGATGTGTCGGGATGGCGGCAAATATGATCGGAGTGAAGAAGCGTATCATAGCAGTTAACATGGGGGGTGTGAACGTGGCGATGATCAATCCGGTGATCACGAAGAAAAAAGGAGCTTACAAAACTGAGGAGAGCTGCCTGTCCCTGAGCGGTGTGCGTTCAACCACAAGGTATCAGGATATTGAGGTAGAGTTTTGGGATGCCGAGTGGAAGAAGCAGAAACAGAAATATTCCGGGTGGATCGCACAGATCATACAGCATGAGTGTGACCATTTAGATGGGATCGTTATATGAGATATAATATGTTACTTCGACTCGCATTCATCCGTCTCTGACGGGGATTCGGATCGGGATGGTAAAATCTAAGATTTCCCCCTGAGTCGCATTCATGAATCCGATGTGAGAATATAAGTTGACAAAATCGAAGGAGAAATAGAGATAGGGATGAAAGAATATAAGTTTTATGGATGGGAACAGGCGGATGTGCAGGCAGTGGCAGAGCTGTATAAGGGAATCAATACACCCATTGATCTGTATGATGTGCTGTCGGAGATCTGGTGTGCAGATACCTGTGCGCCGAGGATGCGCGATCGATGGACAGCGGACAATAAGACATTGGGACAGTGTTCTATCACGGCTTTTCTGGCGTAGGATATCTTTGGCGGCGAGGTGTATGGGATACGCAGACCGGACGGAAACTATCACTGTTACAATGTGATCGGAGAATGCTGCTTTGATCTTACGAGCGAGCAATTTGGGGATGAAAAACTGGTGTACGAGGATAATCCCCGGCAGTACAGGGAGACGCATTTTGCAAAAGAAGAGAAACGTCTAAGATACGAGTATCTAAAGAAAACATTGAGTGAGAGATGTGCTACTTTACCAGCAAGACCGTGAAAAAACAACCCTCCCCTGGGCTTACAAAAATATAATGTGTGGGATATAATGAATTTCAGCGCTGCGCTTTAGAAATGTGCGACGCTGATTTTTGATATACGAATTTTTACAAACACATTCTAAGACGGCGCATAAATGGCTGCGCAAACGCTGAGGGGAACAATGATGTACAAAGAGACAATTTTGTCTGACAGAAAGCTGCAGAAAAATAAGGGATGGGTATACAGGGGAGCCATATGGGGGTTGATCGGGGTGGCTGTGATGACTATGCTGGCAGGTTGTAACGCTGGCAATCAGCCAGTCAATGGATCACAGTATTCCCGGAAACAGGACAGTGTCGTTGTGGCGATCGCCTCGGAACCTGCCACGCTGGATCCCTGCCAGGGATGGGGACACGGCAATACGCCGCTGATACAGAGTACGCTCATTAAATATAACAGTGATATGGAGTTTGAGAATGATCTGGCTGTCGGATATCATCTCGATGCGTCCGGTCTGGTCTGGACGTTCACGCTGCGTGATGATGCGAAGTTTACGGACGGGGAGGCAGTCACCGCGGATGATGTCGCGTTTACATTTCAGACGGCAAAGACGGCAAAGGCTTCCATTGATCTTACTTTTATGGAAAGGGTTGAGGCAAAAAATGACACAACTGTCATATTTACACTGTCCAGACCAACTTCTGTATTTCTCAATACGATCGTTTCCGTGGGGATCGTCCCAGAGCATGCTTACAGTGCGGATTATGGGATGAATCCTGTCGGTTCCGGTCCGTGGAAATTTGTCCAGTGGAATCCGCAGGAACAGCTGATCCTGGAGGCGAATGAGGACTATTACGGAGCGATTCCTGCCATCAAATCTGCGACGATCGTTTTCATGACAGAGGATGCTGCGTTTGCGGCTGTCTAGGCGGGACAAGTCGATGTGGCGCTGACGGCGGCGACGCTTGCTGGCAAGGAGATTGATGGATATCATGTTGCACGCATATCTTCCGTTGACAATCGGGGCTTTACGCTGCCGATGCTGCCGGTGGAGGGAAGGGTCACAGAAAGCGGGTATCCGATTGGAAATGACGTGACCTGCAATCTTGAGATCCGCCAGGCGATCGCCTGTGCCATCGACCGCGGGGTGGTTGCCGATGCGGCGCTGAACGGGTTTGCTGCCCCCTGCTATTCCGAGAATGACGGGATGCCGTGGAATAATCCCGAGAGCGTGATCGATACAGACGTCGATCATGCGAGGAAGCTGCTAGCCGATGCGGGATGGTCTGACAACGACGGGGACGGCATTGTGGAGAAGGACGGTGTGAAAGCGTCGTTTACCGTGCTGTATCCCAGCGGTGATTCTGTCCGCCAGGCAGTGGCGTTTGCCGCTGCTGAGCAGGTGGCAGAGATCGGTATTCAGATCACTGTGGAGGGAACCAGCTGGGACGATCTGTCAAAACGCATGTTTTCTGATGGCGTGATGATGGGCTGGGGTGCAGCGAATCCCTATGAGAGCTATTGCCTGTATCAGAGTGCAAATGCCTTCAAGGATGATTTCTACAATCCGGAAGGATATCAGTCAGCGCAGACGGATCAGTATTTGTCAGCAGCCATGGGAGCATTGACAACGGAGGAAGCATACAGGAACTGGAAACTTGTCCAGTGGGATGGCGAGACGGGGACAGCCATGAGGGGGGCATGTCCATGGGTGTGGATCGTCAATGTGGATCATCTGTATTATGTGCGCGACGGGCTTGATATTGGTGCACAGCAGCTGCACCCGCACGGTTCTTCCATGCCGCTGCTCCGGAATCTCTGCGAGTGGAAGTGGGAGGATGCGCAAGAGTGACACTATTATCATAAAGATATACGGTTGGAGGTATGTACCATAAAATGATACTAAAACGATTTGCAATCTATCTGATCCGTGTGTTCTCGCTGCTGTTTGCAGTCAGCGTCATTTCGTTTGCGCTGGTGAGCGCATCTCCAGTCGACCCAGTGCAGCAGTATATCATGGGAGCCGGACCTGTGTCGGGTGAACAGCGGTCTGAGATCGAGGCGTACTGGGGTGTGGACAGACCAGCGGCAGAGCGCTACTTCAGCTGGACATCAGCGCTGCTGCACGGAGACTTTGGCGTATCACTCTTATACCGGCGTCCGGTGATTGAGATCATCTCAGAGCGGTTTCGCAATTCACTGGCACTTATGATGTGCGCGTGGGTATTTTCGGGAGTCATCGGATATTCGCTGGGCTGTGTCATGGGTATGAACCGGGATCGGTGGCAGGATAAGATCATCAGAAAGCTATGCTATCTGCTCGGCAGCATTCCGACATTCTGGATCGGGCTTGTATTTCTGATGGTTTTTGCCGTGGTGCTGGGCTGGTTTCCCGTCGGTTTCTCGACGCCGATCGGTATGCGCGACAGTGAAGTGACGATCTGGCAGCGCCTGCATCATCTGGTACTCCCGGCATTCACGCTGAGTCTGATGTCCTTTTCAAACACCGCGCTCCACACGCGTCAGAAGATGATCGATGTGATGAACAGCGAATATATCCTGTTTGCGCGTGCACGCGGTGAGGGCAGATGGACGCTGTTTTGGCGCCATGGACTGCGCAATACAGTCCTGCCTGCTGTGACGCTGCAGTTTGCCTCCTTTGCAGAGCTTTTTGGCGGTTCTGTGCTGGCAGAGAATGTATTTTCCTATCCGGGACTTGGCTCGGCAGTTGCGGCGGCGGGGCTCAATTCCGATGTGCCGCTCCTGCTGGGGATCACACTGTTCTCCACGCTGTTCGTCTGTGTGGGAAACATGACTGCGAATCTGCTGTATGGTATCATCGATCCCCAGATACGGGAGGTGCGCCAATGAAACGAGACAAAAATAGATGGAACAAGCGGACAAAAGTACTCATTTTGACAGTCATGCTGACGGTGGTGCTGCTGTTCATTTATATGATCGGACTTTTGATCCCAGGGGAAGCAGCAGGCACCGATCTCCGGCATGCGGGACAGGCGCCCTCATGGGCACATTTATTTGGCACGGACAATCTGGGGAGGGATCTGCTGATGCGCTCACTCAAAGGTCTGTCCGTGAGCATGACGGTGGGGATCGCGGCGTCATGCATCAGCGCGGTGATCGCGATTCTGGTGGGGATCGCGGCAGCGATAGGTTCAAGACATGTAGATGGCGTGGTCAACTGGATCATTGATCTGATGATGGGGATCCCGCATACTGTCTTGATCATATTGATCTCATTTTCCCTTGGAAGAGGGCTGAGGGGGGTGTTGGCTGGTATCGCTGCAACACACTGGACGAGCCTTGCCAGATTGATCCGCGGAGAAGTTCTGCAGCTTCGGAGCCAGCATTATATAGCGGTTTCCCGCCGGCTGGGGAAAACGAGCGGCTGGATTATGATCCATCATATGCTGCCGCATCTGGCACCACAGTTTACGGTGGGGCTGATACTGATGTTTCCTCATGCGATCCTGCATGAGGCGTCCATCTCCTTTCTGGGTTACGGTCTCCCGCCGGAGCAGCCGGCGATCGGTATCATCCTGGCAGAAAGTATGCGGTATCTTTCTGCCGGGATGTGGTGGATGGCAGTGCTTCCAGGACTGATGCTGGTTGTGATCGTCCTGATGATCGACCGGATGGGGGAAAATCTGCGGAAAGTGATCGATCCCTGCAGTGCGCAGGAGTGATATAGGATGATATGAGGTGTCTATGGCTAACAAACAGGATGTTCCAGTCTTGGAGGTGGATGGTCTGTCTGTCTCCTTTCGGATGTATGATGATACAGACAATATGCTTGCGCAAAAAAATCTGCAGGTGATCTCAGATCTGAGTATGCACGTTCATGCGGGTGAGGTTCTGGCGGTCGCCGGATCATCCGGTTCGGGAAAAAGCCTGCTCGCGTCTGCGATATTGGGGATCCTTCCGGAAAATGCTGCCGTCGGCGGCGCGATGCGCTATCAGGGGCAGGAGATGACGCCAGATTCACAGCGAAGGCTGAGAGGGACTGAGATCGCACTTGTGCCGCAGTCGGTCAGTTTCCTGGATCCGCTGATGCGGGTGGGGGCGCAGGTTCACGGAGATGGAAGAGCGCACATTTTCCGGCGTCTGGGGCTGCCGGAGGAAACAGTAAGCTGCTATCCGTTTCAGCTCTCAGGCGGCATGGCGCGCCGCGTGCTGGTATCGACCGCACTGATCACGAATGCACAGCTGATCATCGCTGATGAGCCGACGCCGGGCATGAGTCTGGACCAGGCTTTGGAGGCATTGAGATTCTTCAGGGAGACCGCCGACGATGGGAAGGCAGTGATACTGATCACTCACGACATTGATCTCGCGTTTTCGTTTGCGGACAGGATCGCGGTTTTTTATGCGGGGATGATTGTGGAGACTGCCAGAGCCGAGGATTTTTCCACGGGAGCGGATGCACTGCGCCATCCGTACACGAAAGCGCTTTGGAGGGCACTGCCGCAGAATGGTTTTGAGCCGATTGCCGGTTTCCAGCCCTATGCCGGCAGTATGCCCAAAGGCTGTCCCTTTGCGCCGAGATGCAGCTTCAGATCACCCAGATGTGAGCAGGAGATACCGCCCATACGTGATCTGTGTGAAGGTGAAGTGCGGTGCTTTTATGCACAGCCCCATCAGGGGAAATATGCGTAACAGTTCAGCCCAGGACTTCGCACTACGCTGCGAAGTCCGTGAGAAAGCATAGTGGTCTGGATGCATACATCCGCGAAGCGGTTTTTGCATGGCTTGATGCTTGTAACAGGAAGCCGAAGGCTGAACTGTTACAAATATGTCGGTAAAGTGATGTAGGGGTATTGTAGCAAATTCGAACATGTTATCGAAATGAGGTGTAGTATGCGGCTGGAAACAAAGAAGTTGAGTTTCAGATATCATACAAGGCGGGAATGGGTGCTGAAGGATCTGGACTTCAGCGTAGAGAAGGGAGAGTGCATCGGTCTGTCCGCGCCGAGTGGCAGTGGAAAATCGACGCTGGCGCTGCTGCTTGCCGGTTATTTGAAACCTGTGAGGGGCGAGATACAAATAGATGGAAAACCGCTTCCACAGGGTGGTATCTGTCCGGTGCAGCTGATCTACCAGCATCCGGAGCAGGCTGTTGATCCCCGATGGCGTCTTCGAAAGGTGCTGGAGGAGAGCGGGCAGATCAGGGAGGATATCTTGGATTCACTCGGTATTGAGCGGGCATGGATGGATCGATTTCCGAGGGAGCTGTCGGGCGGCGAGCTGCAGCGATTCTGTGTGGCACGGGCACTGATGAGCGGTGCGGACTTTTTGGTCTGCGATGAGATCAGCACCATGCTCGATGTCATCACGCAGGCACAGATCTGGAGCGTGGTCTGCGCCGAGGCGCAAAAGCGCGATATGGGCATTGTTGTCATCACGCACAATCAATGTCTGGCGAAGCGGCTCTGCAGCCGCATTTATGAGCTTCCTTCATATGGCGGAAATTATCTGCAAACCGGGACGAATATCTGACAGAATACATTTATATACACACGCTAAGACTTCGGACTTGTGTCGGAAGTTTTTTATGCACACGGGCACCCGTCATCAAACCGATAAATCGGTTCGCTGACGGGTGACCGGTGCGCGAGTAGTGGAGAAGGTCATTCCCCTACTCGATTATTGCATATTGCACGATATGTCCAGTATGTGGTAAAATATCGTCGATTACAGTTTGCGGTCAGGAGTTTTAGAAAAATAACCGGTGCAGTTTGTGTAGTATTAATGCTGCGAGGTTCGATCGATCCTTTCCTGCAGATTTTTGATGGGGGATTCAAAATGAAAGCGAATGGTGCAATGACAGACAACAAGATGCAAAAGCATAGTATCAGACAGATCATAATCCGTTATGTGACAAAGCTGTCAGTTTTATTGGGAGTCATATTGGTCATATTGATGATAGTGACTTCCCTGATGTCAACTTCATCGGTGCTCCGTGACAATTTGCGGATCACAGCCCGGATATCGGCACAGAATATCAGTTCTAATATTCATTTGCTGACAGACAGAATGGATCATTTGGCGCAGAAACCGGAGTGGTCTGATGCGGGCATGTCTGAGGCGGATATGCAGCAGCTGATCGACCAGTGCGAGGAGAGAGTAGAGTCTGTGTGGATCGCCGCTTATGATACATCGGGCGAAAAGCTGTACGGGGACAGCGGATCGCCGGCATCTATTGTCGGCAGGGATTACTATGATCATCTGGTTGTCACACAGAACCTGACTGTGGGGAGTCCTGTGTGTTATGACGGGCTCTGGCAGATCTGTGTAGGGATACCGATTTTGAATAAGGATGGTGAGATCCTGTTCTATTTGATTGGCAGTTACAAGTATGATCTGCTCAATGACGTTCTGTCAAACATCAATATCGGCAGCAGAGGGATCGCATATATTTTGGACGGTGCGGGCAATATCATCGCGGATAAAAATATGGTTGATATGTCGGGTGCAAGAAATCTGTACGAAGCATATCCGTCTGTGAAAAACCGCCGTGCATTTGATGCCATGCTTGATTTCCGCACAGAT
The DNA here is from genome assembly GCA_910588595.1 of uncultured Lachnospiraceae bacterium. Taxonomy (GTDB): domain Bacteria; phylum Bacillota; class Clostridia; order Lachnospirales; family Lachnospiraceae; genus COE1. The sequence goes on from CAJUQU010000023.1 coordinate 24,998, forward strand.
GTTGATTCTCTGTTTCTAAAGGGCGTGCAGCATTATACGGCATACTCTCCTATCGTGGGGACAAACTGGACATTGATGATCGCTGCACCTGGATCGGATTTTATGGGTACACTGATGTGGTCTGTAGTCATCAGTATCCTGGTCATCGTGGCATTGCAGATCTATACGACGAAACGGACTGTCAAGATCGCAGAACAGATCTCCGGCTCGTTGGTGCACGCGACAGACCGTCTGACATTGCTCGCGTCAGGAAACCTGAAGGAGGAGGTTGTCTTTGCGGACAGT
>CAJUQU010000024.1 GCA_910588595.1 uncultured Lachnospiraceae bacterium
GACCACCGAGATCTACACTCTTTCCCTACACGACGCTCTTCCGATCTTTAATGAAAATACTTGATTTTCCTGCTGGTACTGAATCGCCATACTTCTTTTCTCCTAACTAAATACACCGAAATTTTATTTTACTGCACCGTTTACCACACCGTTGAGGATCTGTCTCTGACAAACCACATAGAATATCAGGATCGGGATCAGCGACAGCAGATACGATGCAAACGCCAGGTTGTAGTTTGTGCCAAACTGTGTCTGGAAGTTGAGCTGTGCCAGAGGCAGTGTATTCTGGTCGGAACCAGCCATGATCACGAGCGGTGTCATCACATCGTTCCAGACTGCCAGCGCTGTCAGCACTGCCACGGTGGCGTGCATCGGGCGCATGATCGGGAAGATGATCTTCCAGTAGGTACGCCATGTCGACGCCCCGTCCACCTTCGCAGCCTCCTCAAGCGCTATCGGGATATTGACAAGATAGCCCGAATACAGCATTATGTTCATCGGCATATAGAACACGACATATAGCAGGATCACGCCGAACCAGTTTGCCAGCCCCATCTCCGCCGTCTGCTTTGCCAGCGGCATCATCAGGATCGCGAACGGCACGAACATACCGCTGACGATGAACAGATAGACAAAGCTGTAGAATTTGCTGTGACCCTTGTTTCTTCCCAGTGCATATCCCATCACGGAATGGATCGCAACAGAGAGCCCCACCGTCAATATCGTGATCACCAGGCTGTTTTTCAGCGAGTTCCAGAAATCCGTCACCCGCATCGCCTCCTTAAAATTGTCGAGACTCCAAGTCTTTGGCAGCGACAGGATCCCGCTGACACTGTTTGTCATCTCCGATGGCTGTTTGAACGCGATGACCAGCGTCATGTACAGCGGGAAAACGATCGCAGAAAGCCCCAAGATCAGCACAACCATCGCAGTCCAGTTTGTTTTCTTCGTCATACCTTCCTTCATTATAGCTGCTCCTCCTTCTTACCGGTAAATTTCAACTGCGCAACGGAGACCGTCACGATCACCAAAAAGAATATCACGGCATTTGCACTCTGGAAGCCAAACTGTCCGCCTGACATACCGTTGTTGTAGATCAGGTAGGAGATGGACTCCGTGCTCTGCGCCGGACCGCCCTTTGTCAACGCCATGATCTGGTCAAACACCATCAGGAAATTTTTCACACACAATACCATGTTAATGGAAAAGAACGGAATGATCAATGGGAACGTCAGATAACGGAACTGCTTCCATCCTGTAGCGCCGTCGAGCCCGCCCGCCTCGTACACATCCTCGGGCACCGTCTGCAGACCGGAGATATAGATGATCGTGTTCATCGCGATCGCCTGCCATGAGCAGACTACCATGATACCGATCCACGCCGTGTCCGGGTTTGACAAAATGCTGGAACCCATGGCGTCAGAGCCGATCATGGATCCGAATGCCGGAAGGATATAGGTAAAAAAGTAGTTGAATATATAACCGACGACAAGTGCTCCCAATATATTGGGCAGGAAGTACGCCCCCCTGAAAAAGCTCTTGGCGCGTATCTTGCTGTTGAGTGCGAGCGCCAGCACCAGGCTGAGCACGTTCACCACGACAGTCGTCACGACCGCAAGCTTGAAGGTGAACAGATAGGACTTTCCGACACGCCCGTCGGTAAACAGGTCAGCATAGTTGCGCAACCCCACCCAGTCATATGTACCAAAACCCTTGAAATTCGTAAAGCTGTAGATCACGCCGCGGATCAGCGGAATCGTGTTGAAGCAGACAAACAGTGCCAATATCGGAATCGTGATCAGCAAAAAGGTCCTTTTTCTCTCATTTTTCATATCCATAACACCCCTCCTCCTAATTTCCATGCGTCCGCTCATACTCCTGCACGAGACGGATGATATCCCTGTTGTAGCGCAGCCAGTCCGTATCAAATTTCTGTAAGAAGGCATCTACGTCTTTCTGCAGCAGGAACGTCTGGATCTGCGCGTCGACTGCCATCTCGGACGGATAGTAGTGATCCTGGTAATCGGTCATCCTGCCCTCCTCAATGTGCCGGGTCATGCCGTCGAGCATCGGTGAGAGTGTGAAATCCCCCTCCTTGCAGGGAATCCCGATCTGCGCGTCGATGTACTGCTGGATATTTTCCTCCTCATACAGGAAGTCGAGCACCTCATACGCCGCCTGCTTGTTCTCACAGTCCGCCATCACGCAGAACTGGAGATCGATCCCGGAGTTCAGTGTGTTCTGCGCCGCGTCATCGTTTGCCGGCATGACGAAGGAATCAATGTTCAGGTCCGGGTTCACCGACAGGATCTGCGGGATCGCGTAGCTTCCGATGGGGTACATCGCCGCCTCTCCCCTCGCAAATGCCGTGCAGGCATCGTTATATCCGTACGCGAACGGATCGTCCACCGCATACTGCAGCAGCTCCAGGTATTTCTCCGACACCTCCCTGTACTCCTTCGCAAAGTTTGTCTCGCCCCTGTTGACCTGTTTGGTTACATCAGCCGGCGCGAGACTGACCGCCATGGCGTTCCAGGGCGCCAGACACGTCCAGGTATCCTTGAAGCCAAAGTAAAACGGCAGGATCCCCTCCGACTGGATCTCTTCACACAGCGCCGTGAACTCGGACCAGTTCTGCGGGATCTCCCAGCCATGCTGCGCAAACATTTCCCGATTGTACAGGACACCCGCCGCGTTCGCCACATAAGGGACTGCGTATGCACCCTCCACCGGAACCAGCTTCAACGCCTCGTCGATATCAAGGTAAGCCTGTTTGATATTCTGGAGCCCCGCATAGTCGGAAACATCCGCGACGATCTCGGCATCCACAAAATAGGAGTAGTTGATATCTCCCCCGATCCCTATAATGTCGGGGTAATCCTCCCGGATAAACCTCGTTTTCAGAATTGTCATTGCGTCGTTTGGAGAACTGATCTTCAATTGAATATCGTCATGTGAAGCATTGAATTTCTCTTCCAGCATGTCAAAATAACCTGCTGCTTCGGGTTTGTACTGGACAATTTCAATCTCTGTCTTGCCGTTGCTGCCGGAAGCCCCGCAGCCCTGAATGCCTGCAGCCGCTGCCAGACAGCATAATGATATGCCAATGTGCCCTATTGCGTTTCCTTTCATATTTTTTCTCCTTTCTTTTTTTGTGATATTATCTTAACATATCATTATACTATCGGTAAATGGCACTGTTTCGCGTGTTTTATACCAATATACTGTTTTTGTCATATTTACTTGAAGTCATACAGCATTTTGGTATATACTAAAATTACAACATATTTTATAATGATTTTATTTCTTTTTTATTTCTTTTTTTCTTTTTCGTGCAGCAGAAGGGAGACAGCAACATGAGCGAAGTCATTTTTTCCGTATTTCCAAGTGAAAATTTTATCGATCTGGGGTTATACCAGTTTGGCTGGGAGAAGTGCGATCCGTCCCACTCGTTTGGTCCCGCCGCAAGAAACCATTACCTGTTCCACTACTGCATCTCCGGCACGGGCATCCTCTACGCCAACAATGCAAAAGGCGTATCGATCCCGTACGCTGTCAAAAGCGGACAGGGATTTATGTGCTTTCCGAACCAGATCAATATGTACATCGCGGACCGCGAGATTCCGTGGGAGTATGTGTGGATCGAGTTTGACGGGCTGCGCGCCAAAGAGACGATCGAGCTGACCGGTTTAAGCCCTGACCAGCCGGTCTACAAGGCGCGCTACAAAGATCTCGCAGAGACGATGAAATCAGAAATGCTCTATATCGTTGACCACAAGGAGGAATCCCCCTTTCACCTGATCGGGCACCTCTATCTGTTCATAGACAGCCTCGTGCGCTCCTGCAGCCTGACGCAGCTAAGCCGTGGAAACAGCCTGCGAGACTTCTACATACGCGAGGCGGTTTCTTTCATCGAGCAGAATTTCCAGAACACGATCTCCGTGGAGGATATCGCGGCTTCCTGCGGTCTGAACCGGAGCTATTTCGGGAAGATCTTCCACGAAAATATGGGAAAATCCCCACAGGAATTTCTTATCTCCTACCGCATGACAAAAGCTGCTGAGCTCTTAAAACTCACCAGCTTGTCCATCAACGATATCAGCAACGCAGTCGGCTATCCAAACCAGCTGCACTTTTCGCGCGCATTTAAAAATGTATACAGTATCTCTCCCAGACAGTGGCGGTATGAACACAATTCTGTGGAGCAGAAATGATCGATATCAATTATTTTACTTCACTTCCCGATCCCACGAAGTACTCCACGATCATTCTCTGAACTGTTTCCGGGTACATTAACAGCTGATAGGCAAACCCCCCCTGGCTTGTCTTATTGATCGTTTTTATCCCCAGTTCCAATCCCCGTTCTGTCTGGACTTTCCTATAGCCCTCCTGTCCTTGTTCTTCAGTGGTCATCCCCGCTGCCACAAGGTACTCCCAGATCGCAGAAAGTGTAACTTTCTTAACATTGACGGCACTGCAGACCTGATTCAACTTCGCCCTGATATCACTTATATAATAGTATTCTGCATATTGAAAACGCTCTGCATCCTCCCGATTCAGGTAAAATTCTGCCTTTCGTTCTTTTTTCACAACAGGTGCGGGTTCCTCGTCAATCTGTGTACTGACAACTGCATTGGGATTTTCGGACAGAAACGCCGTGATCTCCTGAATGAAACGCTCGCCATATTTTTGATATTTATTTTCACCGACACCGGATACCGCAAGCATTTGTGCCTGATTGGTGGGCGCTTTGGCACACATATCGATCAGCGTCTTATCGCTGAAAATAATATACGGCGGCATCGCAGCTTCCTTAGCAATGACCTGACGCAGCCGACGTAGTCTGTCAAACAGTTCAAAGCCTGCACCTGTGAGTGAATCTGTCTTTTTCTTCTTCGTTCTTTTTACCGTCTCTTCCTCATCCTGCGCCTTTCTGACGATCACATGTGTACTTTCCGCTCTTAATCTGTGGATATCCCCCACCTGAAGCACACTGTACTCCCCGCCTGTCTGGACGATATAACCTTCCGCCAGCATCTGATCGATCAACAGACGGATATCTGTCTCGCTCCTCTGGTCCAGAACGCCGTAAGATCTGTATGTATTAGCACCAATCTCCTTTAGTCTGGCTCGGTTTGCCCCGAGCAAGGTTCCGATCACAATGTTCAACCCATACCTGCCTTTTGTCTCGGTTACACAGTTGACCACCCATTTTGCTTCGGCCGTCATATCCTGTTCATAATATTCCCGATGACAGTTTCCGCAATTATCACAGGGTGCCGCCGCTTTCTCCCCAAAATATTCGAGTATATAATTTCTAAGACATGTGGTGGTTTTGCAGTACCCTTCCATAACCTGAAGCCGCTGTGTATCCCTCTGCCTGACAAGTTCAATGTCATCTATGTCCATTCCCTCGAATTCTTTCCTCTCCAGCAGGAATTTGTTGATCATCACATCCTGCACAGAAAACAGAAGGATGCACTGTGCACTTTCACCATCGCGGCCCGCACGCCCCGCCTCCTGATAATAATTCTCCATGCTCTGCGGCATATTGTAATGAAGCACAAACCTTACATTGGACTTGTCGATCCCCATGCCAAAAGCATTGGTGGCAATGACGATCTGAACCCTGTCATAGATAAAATCGTCCTGACTTTTCTTCCTTGCGTCATTGTCCATTCCCGCATGATAACGTGTCACTGAAATGCCGCTCCGATCCAGCTTCTCATACAAGTTCTCCACGTTCTTGCGCGTCGCACAATATATGATCCCGCTCTCGTCGGCATGTTTTTGAATATAATCCAATATGTATGCATCCTTGCGCTTTCCCAGAATATGCTCCACACTGTAATACAGGTTTTCCCTGTCAAAACCGGTGACGACAACACGGGGATCCTGCAGTTTGAGAGTACATTCTATATCTGTTTTGACCTCCCTTGTGGCAGTTGCTGTGAAGGCACTCACGACGGGTCTCTCTGGCAGGCTGTCTATAAATGCAACGATCTTTAGATAGCTTGGTCTGAAATCCTGTCCCCACTGTGATATACAGTGGGCTTCATCAACTGTTACCATAGAAATCTTTCCATTTCGGGCAAACTGCATAAATAATGCACTTTCCAGGCGCTCGGGCGCCACATAAATGATCTTATATCTGCCTTCCGCGGCAAGGCGCATCGCTTTTGTGATCTGCGCCTCCGTCAAAGACGAGTTGATAAATGCAGCATGGATCCCCGCCTCATTCAATGCTTTCACCTGATCCTGCATCAGAGAGATCAGCGGTGAGACCACAATTGTGATACCGGACAGCATCAGCGCCGGGACCTGATAGCAGATCGATTTGCCGGCACCTGTCGGCATGATCGCCAGCGCATCCTTCCCTGACAGAATGGATCGGACGATTTCTTCCTGTCCATTTCTAAATGAATCATAACCAAAGTATGTCTTAAGTATTTCAGCAGCGTCCATCTTATCTCCTTCCAACGGCTTGTATATTGGGCACATAGATGAGCTATCACCCGAATTGTAATAAAAAATTATAGCACATATAAAGGAGGTTGACAACGCACTGATGACACAAAAAATCATGTAAGATCATCCAACCTGACTTGTCTGTATACAATGTCATTGCGTATATCCGCTATAAAACCGTTCAGACAATCCATGTCACGGATCACACGCACACCCATCTGCCCCTCGAGCCATCGGTTGCCGGAAGAATAGCGCACAAGCCTGCTGTCGACACAAGCCAGATGTCTCCCCTGCCTGATCGCATACCCGACCGTGTACATCGTTCCGCTGTCGCACTCTGCCTCTATCACGATCACACCGTCACTGAGCCCGCTCTGCAGCCGGTCCCTCTCCACATATTGATATCTGCGCACTGGTGTCTGACAAGGGTACTCACTGAGCAGACAGCCTCCGCCAGAAAGCAGTCTTTCTGCCAGTCGGGTATTGGCGTGCGGCACGATCCGATCCAATCCGCAGGGCATAACTGCCACGCAGGTTCCACCTGCCGCCAGCGCACCTCTCAATGCGTACGTATCGCATCCCATAGCCAGTCCGTTCACCACGTTGATCCCCATCCTGCCAAGCGTATAACCAATCTGGTATGCAGCCTCTATCCCCCTGTCAGACACGCGCCTGCTGCCGATCACTGCAACATTACACGCTTGATCGACCATGCCGATCCCGCCTTTGTAATACAGTTCCGACGGCGGATTTGCAATCGACGCCAAACGTTTCGGGTAATCACTATCCAATAGCTCTGTCCGTCTCATCTTTCTATATTCTCACACAACTTCAAAATATGATCCATCCGGATCTGCAGCTTCCCCCCGTAAATATTGACGGGCACAGGGGTTGTCAAATCATGGGTCTGCGCATAGATATCACGCTCAAAGAAAAAGACGACAAGCCGCTTTTTGTATGGATCGAGTATCCAATACTCGCGCACTCCGGCGCTCTCGTACTTCTCGAGTTTCTTAAAATAGTCCTTCCGTTTTGTCAATGTGGAGATCACCTCCAGCACAAAATCCGGCGCGCCGAACACTCTGCCTTTCAAGATCTTCTCATTGCTGCAGAGTACCAGTACATCTGGCTGTACCATCGTTTTGTTGTCACAATCGAGCTGCACATCGATCGGTGACATAACTGCCTCGCACTTCCCGTTGTTGTCCGTGATATAGTTTGCGATCTGCCTGTAAATCTCCCCCGCGATCTTCTGATGGTCAAATGTCGGCGCTTCCACATCGTAGATCACTCCGTCGATCAGCTCCACACGCCTCTCCTCCGGCAAGTCAAAATAGTCCTCAATGGTATATCCGCCCTGTTTCTTTTCCTGTGGACTGCCATACGAAAAAGCTGCGCTGTCATTCAGCATCATATTGCCATCATGGTCCTTCAGCACCTGCTGCAATGCCTGCAGTGTCGCGTACCGCGGATGTTGCGTATCCCCCGAGAAGATCTTCTGGACAGTTCCCAGCGGCACGCCGGACAGCTCCGAGATCTGTGCATAGCTGTAGCCCTTCTGCAGTTTCTTCTGTTTCATTTCCTCTATCGTCATATCTGCTCCTCCTGCCAATCCCTACATATATAATACATATGTTCTACTCATTTGTCAACCGTTTTATTTCTGTTTTGTTTCCATTTTATTTCCTTTTGTCCGCTTCAGTATCATATATAACATATTTGCTAAGGATACACATGTGGGCAGGGAAAAGACTCCCAGCAATACCTGGAAGTCTCAATCATTCGCTACCATACCGATATCTGCATTGGCTCACCTGCCTGCCCGTCACACAGCTGTTTCCCTGCAGGCAGCAGAACCGTCTGCGCGATAAGCTCCCTCGCCACATAGAGCATACTGTCTGCCCTGGCACTCATACTCCACTTGACCAGCGCCATCCCCCCCTGTTCGATCTCGATACACGTAATGCACCGAGGATGGACACAGCTGCCTGTATTATAATAGAAAGACGGTTCAGCCGGCATTACAGGGCGGTGCGTGTGACCCGTGATCAAAATGCGCCTGTTTTCAGAAGCCCAGCGGTTTAACTTTGTCTCACACTTGTTTTTCACACGATAGTTCTTTGCCGCGCTGGTCGGATCCAGCACACCCATATTTTCCAAAGGTCTCCACACATATCGTACCAGAAAACATGCGATCCGCCAGAAAGTCGAGTTGAGCAGGCTTGCCTGGTGCCCATGTGTCAGATACAGGGCGCGCTGCGGCATATTGGCAGGATACAGTATGATACTCTCGTAAAATGGAAACGGAACTGACGGCTGCTTTTTCTTTTTCACCATATCGTGGTTTCCATAGATCAGATATAGCCTATTTTCTCTGTATAGCCGCATAAACAGATCAAATACATCATCATGAACCTCAATGATCGTCCTCATGCTGCGGTTTTCCCAGAGTTCATCTCCATCCCCAAGTTCAATATAGGTAAACCCTCTATTGATGTAATATTTTACCGCTGCCAGATACAGATGCTGATTTTTCAAAAAATTGTCCGAGGATGTTCCAACGCCTCTGTGACAGTCACTCATCAGCACATATCGGGAGCGATACGTGAGCGGCAGAACCGGAGCATCTATAAAAGCATGCTCCAGTCTGGAAGATACACTCATAGCCGCCCCTTCTTACAGCATCTTTTCCGGCAGCTGCGCCTGTTCCTATGGCAGTGCCTGTGATATCGGCGCATCCTGAGCAGCTTCCTGAAAGCCACCGGCAGAAAATAGTACAGACACAATACTCTGTCCTCTGTACACTGGAAAGGTCTCGTGACCCACAGATACAGCCTGCAGAAAATCTTGTTCTTCCACTGGGAAAAACGGCGCCAGAAACGTGTGCACAGCTTGTAATGCTTCTTTACTGAACAGGTGAAGTTCACTGTCACGCAGAAACCGTTAACCACAAAATCCTGCTCTGTGTATCCTGCACCGCTCAGCGCGTTCACAAATGCGCTCTGCATTCGCCTGTCCGTGAATCTGATCGTCGCCTTCATTTCCAGCTCGGACGGCCATACAAAACATCCTGGGAAAAAGGCTGTCAGCCACCAGTGTGTCTGCGTGACCTGTACACAGCCGCCATTTCTGCCGCAGAGCGTAAACGAACATTTCAACAGTTCCTCGTCGGATGCCGCTGTAAACAGGGTCGTCTTATACTCCTTTTCGGGGACGATCCCATCCGCATGGTAGATCCCGATCTCCGCCCCTGCATTGATGCCATACTGCCCTTTCCAGAACTCGATCAGCCAAGTCCTGCCATTATGATCAAAATATACTGGCAATGAATCGAACACCATCTGAAAACGCGGCGCCATATAGTCGTAGAACCAGGTATACCCCGCCTCCCGCTGCCACGCGTCCAATGTGCTGGAAAAGAAACCGTATTTGTCATGATAACAATAACCGAACGGTCTGACGATCTCGTCTACCTTGCAGCATTTGTGGCACTGGTCCATGCACCGGATCCTGCAGACAATCTTCTTCTTGCGCCACCAGAAGAAAACACTGCAAAAAAGTGCCATGAGTAATAAGATCACTAACAATAGATACATAAGTCATATTCCAATCTACTATTTTATTATAGTTTATGTCGAAATATGACTAAACGTGTAAAATTTTCTTTATTTCTTGGTAAATGCTTTCCGTCAGATATGCAAAGTCCCCTCCTTGACTTCGCACTACCCTTATAATATAATATTCCGAAAAGTAAGTCATTCCTGATCAGCAAAGTGAACCCGAAACACAAAACAAAAGAAAGGAAACCACGAAATGCTTTCCCACAGATGACATACGCCGAATAGCTTTGCTCTATCATGTTGAAGACGATTTTGAAATCCGCTGATTTTGCGCCGCAGAGAAAAAGAATCCTATTTTCCTGCGGCGTGAAAATTATAGTAGTTCCCTCAGGATCTGATTGACTGACGCAGGGTCCGCCTTGCCCTTCATCGCCTTCATGGTCTGTCCCACGAGGAATCCGATCGCCTTTTCCTTGCCGTTTCGGTAGTCCTCCACGGACTGCGGGTTTGACGCGATCACCTCGCCGATCGTCGCTCTGAGCGCACCCTCGTCGTTCACGGTCTTTAAGCCCTTTTCCTCCACGTACTGCTCCGGATCGATATTCCCGGCAAACATCACCTCAAACACTTCCTTGGCGACGGTCAGGTTCACCGCCTTGCTGTCCACGAGCCGGATCAGCTTCGCGAGATTTTCCGGGGAGAAAAGGATCTCCTCCGGATCCATGTTCTTTTCCTTTAACAGCCTGAGTGTCTCGCCCATCAGCCAGTTTGACACCTTTTTGGGCTGACCGCAGATCGCCACAGTCTCCTCAAACAAATCTGCCATATGCTTCGAATCCGTAATGATACCGATATCGTACTCCGGTATGTCAAACTCTCTTCTGTAGCGCTCCATCTTCTCCTCCCGAAACTCCGGCTGGCTGTCCCTGATCTGCTTTATCCACTCGTCACTGATGTAGACGGGGACAAGATCGGGATCCGGGAAATATCGGTAATCCTGCGCGTCCTCCTTGGAGCGCATCGCGTAGGAGTACTCTTTTGCGTCGTCCCACCGCCTCGTCTCCTGCACAACCTGCTGCCCCGACTCCAGCAGGTCGATCTGCCGCTCGCGCTCACCCGCGATCGCGTGTGTGATCGCACGGAACGAGTTGAGGTTCTTCATCTCCGTGCGCGTGCCAAATCCCGCTGCACCCACTTCCCTGACCGAGAGGTTCACGTCCGCGCGCATGGAACCTTCGTTCAATTTGCAGTCGGATGCGCCGAGATACTGTATGATCATGCGCAGCTTTTCGAGATAGGCGATGACCTCCTCCGCGCTGCGCATGTCCGGCTCCGACACGATCTCGATCAGGGGCACGCCGGAGCGGTTGTAATCCACCAGTGAACAGTCCTCCCACTCGTCGTGGATCAGCTTCCCGGCGTCCTCCTCCATGTGGATCTCATGGATCCCTATGGACTTTTTCCCCGCCGCAGTCTCGATCTCCACATGACCGTCCCTGCAAATCGGCAGGTAGAGCTGGCTGATCTGGTAATTCTGCGGGTTATCGGGATAAAAATAATTCTTCCTGTCAAACTTACAGCACTGTGTCACCGCACAGTTTGTGGCGAGTCCGACCGCCACCGCATAGTTCACGACCTGTCTGTTCAGCACGGGCAGCGAGCCCGGCATACCTGTACATACCGGGCAGGTGTGCGTGTTGGGCGCCCCGCCGAACGCGGTGGAGCAGCCGCAGAAGATCTTTGTCTTCGTCGCAAGTTCCACATGGACTTCCAGACCGATCACGGTCTCATATTGTTTTGCCATTGTTCCCTCTCCTTAACCTTTCATTTGAAATCAAGTATCGAGTATCGGGTATCGCACAAGCCGCAATGCGGCATACTTGTCGCGATCTCAGCCCCCTCTGTTCTGTTCATAGGTGTACGCCGCCTGTATCAGCCTCTTTTCCTGAAAACTGTCCGCGATCAGCTGCAGACCGATCGGCAGCCCCCCGGAATCCGTTCCGCACGGAACCGAGATCCCCGGCAGCCCTGCCAGGTTCACGGATATCGTATAGATATCCCCGAGATACATTTTCAGCGGATCCGACAGGCTCTCCCCGAGCTTCGGCGCAGTCGTGGGCGCCACCGGTCCGAGAATCAGGTCATACTTTGCAAAGGCGTCATCGAATGCCTTTTTGATCATCGCCTTCACTTTCAGCGCCTTGAGGTAATAAGCGTCATAGTACCCGGAGCTGAGCACGAACGAACCGAGCATGATCCTGCGCTTCACCTCCGCGCCAAAGCCCTCGGAGCGCGTCTTTTTGTACATGTTGTGAAGCCCCTCGCACGCATCAGTCCTATGCCCGTATTTGACACCATCAAAGCGTTCCAGATTCGAGCTTGCCTCCGCCGACGCGATCGTGTAATATGCCGGGATCGCGTACTCGACGAGGCTCAAGTCAAACATTTCGACGACAGCCCCCCGCTCTTCCAACACCTTCGCCGCCGCCAGCACCGCCTCCTTCACTTCCGCGTCAAGTCCCTCGCCAAGATAATCCCTCGGAATCCCGATCTTCATGCCGCTGACATCATCGACCAGCGCCGATGTGAAGTCGGTGTCCTCCCGCCTGACCGATGTCGAGTCCTTCGAGTCATGCGACGCGATCAGCTCGAGCACCGCAGCGCAGTCCGCCACATTCTTTGTCAGAGGTCCGATCTGGTCGAGCGAGGAACCGTACGCGATCAGCCCATAGCGCGAGACCGTGCCGTATGTGGGTTTCAGACCGACCACGCCGCAGAACGATGCCGGCTGTCTGATCGAACCGCCCGTGTCTGAACCGAGCGCGAAGAAACACTCGCCCGCCGCCACTGCCGCCGCGGAACCGCCCGACGAGCCGCCCGGCACATGCGCCGTGTTCCACGGATTCCTGGTCTCGCCGTACGCGGAAGTCTCCGTCGTGGAACCCATCGCAAACTCGTCCATATTCGTCTTGCCGATGATCACTGCACCCGCCTTCTCGAGACTGACCACCGCCTCCGCCGAAAATGTCGGCACAAAATGCGCTAACATTTTCGAGGCGCAGGTGGTGAGCAGATCCTGTGTGCATATGTTGTCCTTGACCGCCACCGGAACGCCCGCGAGCAGCCCTGTCAGCTCCCCCTTTTCAATTTTTGCCTGCGCTGCCGCTGCCGCCCTCATCGCCTGCTCCCTGTCGATCGTCACGTAGGCATTGATGTCCTTCTCCCGCGCATCGATCCTTGCGAGCACCGCCTCCATGGCATCTGTCGCAGTGACCCTGCCCTCCCTGATCGCCGCGGAAAGCTCCACGGCACTGTATTCTAAAATATCCATACACAGTCTCCAATCCGAAAAACCGCCGCCGCAGTTCTTCTAAACACCCTTTAACTTCATCATGCAAATATGGTTTTGCACAGATCCCTGCAGGGATCTATTCAATCGAGTAGGGGAGCGACCTTCTCCACTGCTCGCCGCGCGCCCCGTGCGCCGCCTTGCGGCTTAGTTCCTCTGCACGGGGCTGCGCAGAAAAAGGGACTCACAGAGAGTCCCTTACCTGATAACATCTTTCTGCAAAGGTATCAGTGATCAAGATCCACACCATGATCTGTCAAAACCTTTCTAATCTCTTCCTCGCTTGTACTCATTGCCTGCGCGATCATAACCAGACTTGCCCCCACCCTGTAAAAATTGATGATAGCTTCTTCTTTCGCTTTGCCGGAACCCATTTTTTCGCCTATTCTTTCACCTTTCTCCAATAATCCCTGCCCTAAATTGCACATCACTTCCACTTCCTCTCTTAACCCCTTGTCGATGTCTATGCCAAAATCATCTGACAGCATCCAGAACCGTTCCCTGTTATTCAACTTCACTGCAAACAGCGTATTGAGCATCCTGCACAGATCCCTGCTGTCTGTTTCCTCCGGGCTGCTCTCCGCCGCTTCCTCCGGCTGACCTGTTATACCCGCAATCACAATGTTTACCAAATCGGTTCCCCCGGTCCATCTATATTTTCCATACAGGGTATCCTGCACTAAATGAATATGGTTCACACTGTTGTTCTCCATGTTCGCAACGATCCAGATAGAGTACACCTTTACCATGTCATCGAACTTCATATGTTCGAATTCCCTCTGTTTCTGTGCACTGATCAGCCTGCACGCATAAAAAACGGCTCGGTTGGACAGCTTATAACCTGTCGGTTGATCCTTCTGCATCTCAACATTGATGATGATACCATATACTCCTTTCGAATCGCCGGAAGTCTTTACTTTAAACAGGATATCATATCGCAACAATCCCTCGTTGTCCTCAGCATTCTCTGTATTGAGGCCTGTGATTCGCTCTCCTTTCGCTCTGTTTGTATGCCCCTGGTCCACGGGAACTTTACTGATATAGACTTCACCTTCTATCAACTCCGCAATGTCCTTCACATGCATCCCTTTGAACGCTTCCACGGTCTTTGACAGAATAAAGGCAAGTACCGTCTTATACCCCAGCGCTTTCTTTGCCCGCTCATCATACTGCATGGCAAGCTCCCATGCAGCTTCTGCAGCCGTGCTGTTTATCTCTTTTGTCATTTACTCCTCCTGACATGCATTTTATCCGTTTTCAGCGGATTCCCAATGTAACACAGACCCCTCTATGCGTTTATATTATAGCATGCCAGAAACTGTTGATGCAATCGGACTTTACTTATATCACCTATATCTTTCACTCAAAAGTTTTCGGCACCATGAACATATTGTCCTTCACGCCGGGCGCATTTCTCAGCGTTTTCTCACTCTCATCACCGTTTGTCACCACATCCTCGCGGAACACGTTCTGCACCGGAAATACATGTGACATCGGCTCGATGCCTGTCGTGTCAAGCTCCGCCAGCTTGTCGATATAGTCGAGCATCTTTCCCATGTCCTTCTTTGCCTGTTCCCGCTCCTCGTCCGAAAGCTCCAGCTTGGCGAGGATCCCTACATACTCGATCGTCTCATCCGTAATCTTATCTGCCATATTGTCCTCCTGGTTCTATATTCCATGTTTTATATTCCATGTTTTATATTCCATATAGAACGCCTGCCCCTGGCGTTTTCAATCCCTGACCTTGATGTGCACCTCCCGAAGCTGCTGCTCCGTGACGTCGTTCGGGGCACTGCACATCAGATCCTGCGCGGAACTGCTCATCGGGAACGCGATGACTTCCCTGATGTTCTCCTCGTTTTTGAGCAGCATCAGCATTCTGTCAATGCCGGGCGCCATGCCTGCATGGGGCGGTACACCGAACTGAAATGCCTGGTAGAGCGCACCGAACTTTGATTTCAGCGCCTCCTCGTCGTAGCCCGCGATCGCAAATGCCCTCACCATGATATCCATGTCATGGTTTCTGACCGCACCGCTCGACAGTTCCACGCCATTGCAGACGATATCATACTGGTATGCCAGGATATCCAGCGGGTCTTCACGCTCAAGCGCCTCCAGACCACCCTGCGGCATGGAAAACGGATTGTGCGTGAAACCGATCTGCCTCGTCGCGGGATCCAGCTCGTACATCGGAAAATCGTTGATATAGCAAAAGCGGTACGCATTCTTCTCGCACAGATCCAGCTTGTCGCCAAGCTCGATGCGAAGCTGCCCTGCATAATAGTTTGCCCGATCCTCCCTGTCCGCGATAAAGAAGATCGTATCGCCGGCCTCAAGCCCTGCCATCGCGGCGAGCTCTGACTTCATCCCGTCCGGAATGAACTTGTCGATCGGTCCCTTGTAGGTCATATCGTCCGCAACTTCCAGGTAGCCAAGTCCCCCCATTCCCATACCGGTCGCAAAGCCCAAAAGCCTCTCGTGAAAGCCCTTCGACATCTCAGCGTGCACCCGGATCGCCCGCACTGTCCTGCCGATAAAAGGCTTGAACGAACATTGCTGGAAAAAGTCCGTCACATCTATGATGCGCAGCGGATTCCTCAGATCCGGCTTATCCGTGCCAAACTCGAGCATTGCCTGCCGGTAGCTGATGACCGGATACGGCGCCTGTGTCACCGCATAGCCCTCGGGCGCAAACTTCTCAAATGTGGCGGACAATACTTCCTCCCCCGCTCTGAACACATCCTCCTGCGTGGCAAAACTCATCTCAAAATCGAGCTGGTAAAACTCTCCCGGCGAGCGGTCCGCGCGCGCGTCCTCATCGCGAAAACACGGTGCGATCTGGAAATATTTGTCAAACCCGGACGCCATCAGGAGCTGCTTATACTGCTGCGGCGCCTGCGGGAGCGCATAAAATTTTCCCTTATACTTTCTGGACGGGACAATATAGTCGCGCGCACCCTCCGGCGACGACGCGCACAGGATCGGCGTCTGGATCTCCAGAAATCCCATCTCTGTCATCTTCTGCCGCAAAAAACCGATCACCTGCGAGCGGAAGACGATATTGTCCTTCACCTTTGCATTCCTCAGATCCAGATAGCGGTATTTTAAGCGGACATCCTCCCGCGTCTCCTTCGATGTCATGATCTCAAACGGGAGCTGGCGGTACACTTTCCCGAGCACTGTCACTTTTCTCGCCTCCAGCTCGATCGTCCCGGTCGGGATCCTCGGATTGTAGGTGTCCTCGTCCCTTTTCTCAACCATGCCTTCGACAGAAAGGCACATCTCCCGCACGATGCCGTCCAGAAGCGTCGTGTCCCGCATGACCACCTGCAGGACACCGTACATATCCCTGAGGTCGACGAAGGACACCCCGCCGTGGTCGCGGATATTCTCCACCCAGCCCGCCACCTGCAGCGTCTGCCCAATATGCTGCTCACTGATCTCTTTCAACGTAATGTCTCTGTACATTTCAAACCCTCCCTTTAGGTTCACAGCCCCTCGCACCTCAAGCGCAAAAGGACTCCGGGAACCTATGGTTGCGCATCCCTCCAGATGTTGTATTCTAATATATTATGACAATCTAATACACACATTGGCAGATGCTGTTATAAGTGACAAAAATCCCGGAATACAAACTGTATTCCGGGACGGATAATCTGAAATATACCCGCGGTACCACCCGCATTGACAAAACCAACGTTTCATCCTCTCCTGGGAACTGCAGCGGATCGCTTTGCACTCCCCCGCGTTTAACGCACGCCCACGTACTACCCTACTAGCATATCGATAAAATGATCTGTTTTCAGACAGTCTGCTCCGGAGTGTTCCCTTCGTCAGCTTCCGCGGACAGCGCTCTCAGTCGATGACGCCGTCTTCCTGTCGTTTTCATTGGCAAGAGTCTCCTTCATGGCATTTGATAAATGTAGTCATTCTATTTTTATACAATCTCATTTCTATTCCAGGTTTTTTCTTAGGATAGCACATGTCTAAATTCATTGCAAGCGTTTTTTTATTTTTTCCTTCTCAACGAGATCACAATGTTACTGTTCAGTCTCCCATTAAAGTAGTGCAAAACGGTTGCTGTATACGCCTTCAATGTTTATAAGACTGCCGGAATAAGTTGCATGAACAGTAACATCACGACTGTCTGGTAACCCGCACAGGATCAGTCACGCCATTCCGCATCCGCTCTCCACTGGCACTCCATGATCTCCATATTGGAAAACGTCGCCTTGTAAGCCCCCTCCGTCGGGCTGCAGGCATAGATGCCGTATGTGATCTTCCCGGCGCCCTCCCACATGTGGAAGATCCGCATCTGCCTGTATTCTGTGCCGTCCTCGCTGCACTCAATACAGTAGTCACTGTCCCTGCGCGAGAAACGGTACCACATGCTCTTGACGTCGGAAGAGATGTCTGTCGTCGCCCAGTCGGAATACCCATGGTTCGTGACGACACTTCCCAGCCGCTGTATCTTATCATCCTCGTACTCGATGGACGCCTTGAACCAGTTGTCGCTGTCCAGATACATGACCACACCGCACTGGTCAAAACGACAGCTACTCTCAAACGCCGTCTTTACGACAAATGAAAAGAACGGTTCACTCGTCTCGATCTGAAACACCGGCGCATTGTCATTTTGAAAACCATAGTACGTGCGCGCCCACAGATCAGTCCCCCTCTCTGTAATGATCTCAACCTTGTCCTCCCCGACCTGCACCTGTTTCGGCTGACGTGTCCATCTCGGACTGCATTTCAAAAATTCCATCCTTTTTCCTCTCTTTCTCTTTGATCTCATCCTACTTACCCTCACAAAAGGTCTCTTTCGTCCTCCCGCAGAAGATCACCCCCGCAAGCAGCACCACCGGAAAAATGATTCCCACCAGAACGCCCATTTTCAGGTCATCGCCCAGCGCGCCCGACACCATCCCGACCAGCGTAGGACCTCCCGAACAGCCGATGTCACCGCCCAGCGCCAGCAGTGCGAACATCGCCGTACCGCCCTTTGGCAGCGATGCAGACGCCTTGCTGAACGTCCCCGGCCACATGATCCCGACAGACAGCCCGCAGACTGCACATGCGATCAAACAAAACTGCGGAACCGGTATCAGGGAAATTCCCAGATAAGACAGTATGCACAGACAGCAGCTGTAGACCATAAAGCGTTCCAGATCGATCCTGTCCCCGTATCTGCCGTAAAACAGTCTGGACGTCCCCATCAGAATGGCAAACGCCAGCGGTCCGGCCAGATCACCTGCCGTCTTGGAGATGCCAAGTCCTTTTTCCGCAAACGTCGATGCCCACTGGCTCACCGCCTGCTCACTTGCCCCCGCGCAGATCATCATGACCAGCAGTACCCAGAATACCCTGATCCCGAACAGCTCCTTCAACTGCAGCCCGGACTCCCCGTCCTCGATCAGCGGTGCTATGGGAACTTTCGCGAAGGCAAACGCATTTCCGATCGGAATGAGCGCCCAGACCACTGCCAGGATCTTCCAGTTTTCTATGCCAGCCACATAAAAAAACAGTGTTGAGACCAGCACGACCCCCGCATGTCCCCAGCAGTAAAATGAATGCAGCATACTCATCGCCTTTTCCTTGGACTTCCGCTCTTCCATGCTGTCAGAGGGGCACGCCTCCACGACCGGGCTGACAAGGACTTCCAGAAGCCCGCCGCCGACCGCGTAGATCATCACGGCAGCCAGAATCCCGGCAAAAGCAGACGGCATGATCTCCGGCAGAACCGTGAGCAGGATCAAACCCGCCGCTGATAACACATGCGCCATGACCAGCGACGCGCGATACCCGATCTTGTCCACGAATCCGACAGAGAGAAGATCGACCAGCAGCTGAACCCCAAAGTTGAACGTCACCAGCAGCGTGATCTGCGAGAGCGGAATACCATAACTTCTCTGAAAAAATAAAAACAGCAGCGGCGTAAAATTGTTGACGACCGCCTGCACGATATATCCTACAAAACATGCCGTGATCGTCCTGTCATATCGATTTTCCTTCATCATCGTACTCCTTTTTCCACCTTCATTGACCCCCGAAGTCTATCCGCTGATCCGAACAGTCCGGCACAGGCTCCTGCCTGTCACAAGTGAGAGTATATCGCATAAAGTGCGCCAAGTCATTGCACAGAATCGCATATTTGTGGTACAATATCCCAAAACGCAGACTGCAGAAGACAACAATCCGGCGCGCGCTTTTTATATGCATTAATGAGCGGCTGGACAATGACCTAAACAGAAATAGCGACAAAAATAGAAGTGAAAATAAAAGTGAAAATAAAAATGAAAACGGAGATAGCGATCAACATGGACACTTTCAAGATCAACACCGACGAGACATTGCGGGAAACCGTCCAGCACGGAGACAGCAGCTACCCTTTCGCGTACTATCCTGAAAATATCTGGCAGTTTGACTTTCACCGCATCGACTGGCACTGGCATCATGAGCTGGAATTTCTGGTCGTTGCCGAGGGCACCGCACTCTGTCTGGCAGGAACGGACAGGATCGAACTGCACGAGGGCTGCGGTATATTGATCAACAGCGGCATTCTCCACCGCTTTGAGGCAGAGACCAGCACTTTTGTCCCCAATATCGTCTTTTCCCCTGCCCTGTTAGCTCCCGAGACAAGCCTCGTGTATGAAAAATATATCACCCCTGTCATCAATTCCTCTGTCACCTATCAGATCTTTGACCCGCACACACCATGGCAGAATCATGTCCTGCAGATCCTGTCACAGGTTTTCTCCCTGCAGGAGACAGAACCGCACAATGAACTGCGCACCATACAGCTTCTTTTGCAGCTCTGGGAACTGCTGTATGAGCATCTGGACTTAACCTCCGGCGCCCCGGACCTCCACCGCCTCGACCACAGCCAGGCGAGGCTGCAGACGATGATGCAGTACATCCATGACCACTATACAGCAGAGATCACGCTCGAAATGATCGCGGCATCCGCCTCCATCAGCAAGAGCGGCGCCCTGCACATTTTCCAGTCGGGCATCCACATATCCCCGGTGGCTTATCTCATCCAGTACCGGCTGGCGCAGGCTGCGGAGCTGCTCTGTAAAACGCAAAAACCTGTCGCTTCCATAGCGGAAGAAACAGGTTTCACAAGTTCCGGTTATTTTTGCCGCAAATTCAGGCAGCACTATCATATGAGTCCCAACGCGTACAGGCGGAAGAAAACCTAGAGCGCCCACAGCTCCGCCATGTAACGCATGTTCCCGGTCTCCTCCCCGTTCAGGTATCTTTCTTCTAATGAAACCTGATCCAATGCTTCGTTCTGTTTTGTTTTATCCTCTGCGCGCTCCTCGTCCGATGCATCATCCCCGGCATCCATGTGGTCGCGGTCATCAAGTTTCTCCTGCAGCCGTTCAGCCACGTCCGCCGTGCGGCTGGCGACACCGCTCTGCCCCTGTGCCCTCAGGATATCATCCTCGTCAAAAAGCGACTGCAGCTCCTTTTCCCGCTGTTCTGCCAACACGAGATGACGGCTGCCAAGGTGTGCGATCCGCAGATCCCTCGCATTGATTTTCTTCTGCAGCGCCTGTGCCCTGCTCTCTGACAGGCTCCCGATCTCATTCTTCATATCCAGGTTCATAAAATACTCGGACATCGCTTCCAGTTTCTTCCTTGCACCCTCATCGCTCTCCGCCGCGATCCGCTCCCCGAAATACTCCCGCATCATGTCAGGACTTGCCAGTGTCGCCACATAGTCAGACATCGCCGCGATCTTCTCCTTGACACTGATCTGTGTCTCGTTATTCATTTTATAGATGTTGTCGCGCTCGTCGAGCAGTCCACGAATGGACTGGTCATTGACCGCAAGATCATAATCACCCGATCCCCCCATCTGCGCGATCGTTCCTATCATCCCCAACTCACTCTTTGCCGCGGAAGCTCCGATCCTTCCATCCATGGAACTGCTGCCAGCATCGCCTGTTTCCTGTGCGGAATCTTCCGCTTTTGTCCCGTTCTCTTCGTCTCCTTCCTCATCCTGATCCTCAAAACTCTCTATCATCATGATCAGCTCTGAACTTTTCTTGTTGATCTCTTCCTGCTGCATCGATGCCAGCTCTGCTGCCCGCTGCGCTTCCATCTGCTGCTTGACCGCCTCGGATTTTTGAAGTTCTTCAAGCTTCTGCAGCTCCGTCAGCGCCGCGATCCGCTCCTCTGCCATCTCCTTCGTCTCTTTGTGATCAAATCTCCTGCGCGTACCAGATGCCGCATCTCCCCAGATCTGGATCTGATTCACCAACTCGTCATACAGCTCCTCGTCTGTCAGCTCTGTGGCGTGATCGCCTCCTGTAGCCTCCGCGGCATTCTGAATCTGCTGCTCTCGATCGAGCTCCTTTGCCTTGCGCGACAGTTCCATCGCCTCCGCAGAGATCGTTACCCTTACCGCCTCTGCTTCCTTCGCATTGTCCTCCGCCTTCATCATCTGGCGGCGTGTGCGCAGCGATACGCCGGCATCTGCCTTGTATGCGCTGCCCACAAAGGGATTGTTCATCTGATTAAATTGCTTTGCCTGCATGAATGGTATCTGCATCGTTTCAACCTCCCTGTTGATTTATTTGTAAATCCGTTTACATACCTTATTTCTCTTTCACACGATATTCCGTGTCTTTTGAGTCATGTAGTTCGTATGCTGTTCCATCCTCTTCATAAAATCGTTTCCATAGCTGACTATATATGTAATTATATTATCACGTTTCTTTGTTATCTGCAAGGTCAAATCCCTTCAACAAATGACATACACATAAAAACCTGTCTCCTCCACAATGGAGAAGACAGGTTTTTGCGTGTATGTCATCGCTGCATCAAAACCGTTTGATCTTTTTTGTCGTATTTTTCTCAAATTCCGTCTCGCGCACCTTGATCTTAAACACTCTCTTGTAGAGCGGCGCGCCCTGATTGTACGCGTCGATGATCTTCTGCAGCTCGCTCTGGATATCCTTGATCTTCTTCTTGCCGGCATACTCGTAATCCGGGAAGATCTCCGCCTCGATCACGCCCTCGCTCTCGCGCACGAGCACCTCCTGCACGAGCCGGTTCTCGGCAAGCTTGTTCTCGATCTCCTCCGGGGAGACATTCTCTCCGTTTGGCGTGATGATCAGGTTCTTCTTGCGCCCTGTCAGAAAGATGAAGCCATCCTCGTCCACATACCCGAGATCCCCGGTCTTTAACCAGCCGTCTTCCAGCGTCTCCTCCGTCTCCTTCGGCATGTTGTAGTAGCCCTGCATGACACTCGATCCCTTTACCCAGAGCTCCTCGTCCACGACCTTTGCCTCGCAGTTTGGCATCAGTCTGCCGACGGAGCCGTCTTTCATAAAATCACCGTAGTTCGTGCTGATGACGGGGGAGCACTCTGTCATGCCATAGCCCTGCCAGATCGTGATCCCATATTTTTTAAACATTTCCAGATATGCAGGATTGAGATATGCCCCGCCGCTGCACACCGTGTGGAACTGCTTGCCGAACACCTTTGCCTTGACGAGCGGTGCGGGGATCCACGCCGCCTCCTCGAGCTTCTTTGCGAGCGTCTCGATCATCAGCGGCACCATCAGGATCATGTTCGGCTCAAACAGCTTGATGTTCTTCGCGACGCGCAGCAGCGAATCGTTGATGCAGATCACCGAGCCAATGGAAATGCCTTTCAAGATATCCATGCTGAGACAGTACGCGTGGTGGATGGGGAGGACTGACAGGATCACGATGCCGGACTCCAGTCCCATGTCCAGGCAGGTCGCGTTCTCCGCCAGATTCCTGTGTGTGAGCATGACACCCTTGCTCTTGCCCGTCGTGCCGGATGTAAACATGATCGTCGCCAGCTGGTCCGGCCGCGGCGTGTAGTCAAACCCCGCGCTCTGTGCGCCGATCAGCTCCCACATGGACTGCTCCTTTGCGATCCCGTGCGGCTCGCTCATGCAGAGGATGTGCTCAAGCTTCGCGCAGCGCTCGGATGCCATCTGCGCCACACCTGCCTTTGCCTCGTCATAGACAAGCGTCGTGACATCCGCGCGGTCGATCAGCTCACACAGATCTGTCTCCGGTAGATTGGCGTCGAGCGGCACGACCACGCTCCCGCTGTCCGCCGTACCGAAGTACGCGACCACCCACGAGTAGGAGGTCGGTCCCACGATCGCGACATGTTTTCCCTGCTGCCCCAGCGCAGCCAGCACGGCTGAAAAACATTCCGTGTCATTTTTCAGCTGCGTGTACGTCCTGGACTCTATTTTTACTTCCTTTTTCCCGCTGTCCGCGCTGCTCTTTATCTTGTATCGGAACGCATCCTGCGCGCCAAAGTCGTGCTCTGCCGCAGCAAGCAGTTCCCGTATGGTACTATGCATTTTGCCCATATCCTTCTCCACACCTTTCTGTTCTAATCCTTCGCTACTTCCTGCCCCTGTACATAAAATCTGGTGCTTCCATAACTGTCTACGAAAGCACCAGACAAACGTTTGTTATGAAATCTTCTCCAGATACGCCACTGCCTCCTGCACGGTGCGGATATTGGCCGCCTCCTCGGGATTCACTTCCACGTCAAGCTCATCCTCGATCTCCCCGAGCATACTCATGAAGTCAAAAGAGCTAAAACCAAGATCCTCCATAAAACGGGACTCCGGCTTGATATCCTCCTTCTTTACCTCAACATAATTTGTGATCAGATCTGTCAACTTATCAAACATTGCTTACCCTGCCTTTCCTGCACAGGAATGCCTCCGGGCATTCCTGTCCTGAATAGTTACCGTTACACTTTATTGTACCACAACACGATCCCCTGCGAAAGTTGATTTTATCAGATCAGCTTTATCACATCGCCGATCTTTAAGTTCGGGTTCTCAATCCCCTTGAACATGATCTTGCACATATAGTAGTAAAACAGTTCAAGTGCCTCCCTGCTGTACGCTTTCGTCTGGTGTTCGAAGCTAAAGTCCAGACCATTGTCCTCCGGCCTGTGCATCACAGTCAGATAGAGACCGTCCGCATAGTAGCCGTTCCCGTACCGTTTTGTCTTGTACCGGATATCGCCCAGGTCGACCAGTCCTTTTTCACGCAAAGTTGCAGGCTGGTATGTGAGCGCCACCGTCTCATATCCCATGCCAAGCGGTGTCTTGTAGACATCTTTCTTGTAGTTCATACACTCCACCGGATCAAAATTCACATAGCGGAACGTCTCATTCTGCCTGTCTC
>CAJUQU010000025.1:0-8399 GCA_910588595.1 uncultured Lachnospiraceae bacterium
GCTACTGCTCACTCTATTCTCCCCAGCTCTGCTGGGGGCTTAATGGACGTTCAGTCAAACGATAAGGAGGATTCAAAAAATGACAACAACAAAACGTTTTGTGA
The DNA here is from genome assembly GCA_910588595.1 of uncultured Lachnospiraceae bacterium. Lineage (GTDB taxonomy): Bacteria > Bacillota > Clostridia > Lachnospirales > Lachnospiraceae > COE1. The sequence continues at coordinate 105 of CAJUQU010000025.1, forward strand.
AACCGAAGAGATGGATGACAGGAATAAGCTGCGCATGTCTTGCAGTAATGAGTATGATTCCTGCGACAGCAGTTTCCGCAGAAGCCGCCAGGCTGCAGGAGGACTGGCTGCGGGCGGAGGAGATATCAGTGGAGATTCAACCACTGGATGATTCTGTGGTTCAATATGGGTATGATGATGGTAGTGTCATAGAAATCAATAGAGGCTTGGAATATGTGCCATATTCGTCAAAGGTCGAGTTGGATATGACAATTAATGCAAATACTCGGTGTGTATATCAATACAGAAGTATGTCGGCAGGCAATTCTATTTCTATTTCGACAGTTTGTGATGATACTTCGGCTACATATAAAATAGGAATAAAAAATAAAGAAACAGGTAAAATGGAATGGATATCAGGAACAGGAAAATTAGTATATGATTTTGATATTGTCGAAAGTGGAAGCTATGTGGCATTTGTCGAAAATAACAATAATTTTTCGATTAAAATTGAAGGTACAGCAATGTACTAATACAGTGTAACCTTAATAACGGTGAAAAACAGTGCCTGATGTCTGTGTTAGGACAATGCGGTGGAAGAAGGCAATGCGGTGGCATTGTCGACTGGCGACAACGCAGTACTGGTGCAAATAGCTGGTGCTGTATTCACTGTTATTTGTGCAATACTGTACTAACCATGTTTTAGAGGGACATAAGTCCCTTTAAATAAACAATTTACAACTACAATTTTAGTGAAATGAGGTGGTGTATATGAGTACATAAAGACAGTGTAACAGGTAACTCATAAATAGAATTTTAAAATAATAATTACGAAAGAAAGAGGGGAATTAGAATGTATAGGAGATCTTTATCGGCTATACTGGCAATTGCATTGACAGTAACAATGTCGTTTGCCATGTCGGATGAAGTATCTGCGGCGAGCGAGGAAACTTCCGCGGAGGTTGTTACCAGTGACTTGGCAATCGAGAAGGAATAGCGTATATCAATTCAGACAGTGTCAATCACACATATGCAGTAATTGTCTTTCCGACAAAGGGATATAGTGCAACTGATAATTATAAACTGACCATAAGTCTGGATGAGGCAGGATATTACGATGCATCAGAGCCAAATGAGAGTCCGTTTGATGTGAAGAACGTGACATCAAATACTTATATCGAGGGACATAGTCTCAATGTACCAAACGATCAGGACTGGTTTGCGATCAATACGACAGGATTGAGTACGACAGGAGTAAGAAAAATGGGATTTATTGTCAGTGAGAGCAGCTATAGTGTGGAGCTATATTATGCTGTTAATACTGAAATGAGACTTGTCAATCCTGTTGACGGGGTGTATAATATAACGGAAGGAAATTATTATATAAAGGTGTATAATAAGAACGCCGATTTTGTAAGCAAGGATTATACTTTAAAAATACTGGGATATGGAGAAATACCTGCCAAACTTGAAATTTTTTATGATTTTGATATGGATGGACAAAAGCGTGATTTTAATGAAGGACTGCACTATGCGTTTCAAAATGTGCTACTTCCGGGAGCTCGAGTTACGGATGGTAAAGGAAATCGTGTCCCAAATGTAAATGTGACATTAGAGTGGATCGGGGATACCATGATATCACCGAATAATGGACATCAGACTATGATTAAAACAACAGATCTTAACGGTTATGTGAAATTTCGCATGGTGGTGCCGCGAGCGCATGGTATTCGTACAGCATTGACAATTGCGTTACACAAATATGATTATGATACAATGATCATTTCTTGTGGGACTGCAAGGGATACAACGAAACTGTATCATGTAATAAACAGATAAGACCCAAATCAATGTAAATGGATTTACAGCATCAATAAACAAGGAGGTTGAACGTATGCAGATACCATTTTATCAAACCAATCAGTACAGTCATTTTAACAACCGTTTTGTGGGTAGTGCCCACGGGACGACGAACAATTCATCGCTGCACGCAAGGCGCAGGATGATGGAGGCGCAGGATGCGGCGAAGGAGACGGAATCGGTCAGGGTCACGATCTCCGGGGAGGCGATGGCGCTGGCAAGGCAGGCGAAGGAGATGGAGCGGCTCGAACAGTATAGGAATGCTGACGAGGGCGCATCTGAGGCGGGGGAGGGATCCGGCGAACCTGTACAGCTGACGGATGAGGAGATCTATGATGAGCTGTTGAATCAGGTGAATATATGGGGCGACAAATCGTATGCCCTCCGCCATGACTTTAATCACCAGGAAACCGCCCAGATGGCTGAGAAGCGGGCGGCGGCGCTGACTGAGATGCAGAAGCTTGAGGAGATGCAGAAGTCCGAGATCGGCAGACTGCAGAGGGACGCACAGAAGGCGGCAGAGCAGGCTTCCATGCAGCAGGAGGAGATCAGCAAGAAGAGCTCCGAGCTGATCATGATGATCGAGAGTTTTGAGGATCAGGACGAGGAGGAAGCGAAAGCGGCGGAGGGTGCCGAGAACGGGGACGCTGAATCTTCGGGCAGCCTGATGGAGGGAGAACCCGGAGCGATGGCGGCAAAGGGAGAGATGGGCATGTTGGACAGCCTGAATGGTATGGATCAGTCAAGCACATTTCGGATCGAAGCGAGCGATCATTCGATCAAAGCCGTTGAAGCGGAGCGGCTCAACATATACCGGGCAAATGATGCCAAAAATTTCACCATCAAGGAAAAGATCGCGGAGATGTCAGACTATGTCATTGCGCTTGCAAACAATGAGGAGGTGAAGGCATCTTTCAAGGAAAGGATCGAGAAGGAAACCGACCCGGAGGCAAAGAAAAAGCTGGGCGCATTGATGGATTACTTCGAGAATATGGAGATGAAGAACGGGTACCGCGACCTGAAGAGAGACAGGGAGTTTGCGCTGCAGGAGCGGATCACGGCGAGGGATCTTCGGATCGCGCATCTTGGAAACCGTCACCTTGCGATGGCAGAGCGGCAGGAGAAAGAGCTGCAGTCCCTGTTTGACGAGGACGATATCCTGAGGGCACAGGGGCAGGACGGCGTCACCGGACGCACAGAAGACGTGGCGGAGCGCCTGCAGGAGATAATTGACGAGCGCGACCATGTTGACGGGGACACCGCACCGGACGAGGAGATCCGCGAAAACGAGGAGCAGAAGGAAGAGGAAGAAAAGAGCGGGGAGACACAAAACACTTCCGCAGAAAAAGAACAGAACGGCGAGGCAGAGATCTGGAGCAGTGCCATTCAGGGGCTGATCATGGACGGCAGACGGTTTGCCGGGATGAAAGGACTGTTGGCATAACAAAATCCCCTGAGCACATCAGGGGATTTTGTTATGCACACGGGCACTCAGAGGAAGATTTAAAGGAGCGCAGTCTCAATTCTGCACTGATGCCGTTTGGTTTTGCGGTCATAGCTGATGCCGACTAACAGGACATTGCCGTTGTATGCCGTGAGTTTTCCGGCATATTTTTTTGCCTTGATCTGGTCGATGGCACTCTCGGCGGTATGATCGTATTTCAGCTCGACAAGCAGCGCCGGACTGTCCGTATGCTGTCTGGGCAGAAACGCGATATCTGCAAAACCTTCGCCTGTCGGGAGCTCCCGGATGAGGACATAATCCTTCATCGCGCTGTAGTAGGCGAGCGTGATGACGCAGCTTAGGGAATTCTCGTCATTGTACCGGATGACAGAGATATTCTCCACGTGCACCCTGCCGACCGCGTCCGCGACTTTTTCTTCTTCTTTTTTCAAGGTGGCGCGCAGAAGTTTGTCGGAGGCTGAGATCGCGTTGACGACCGTATTCCATTCGCTGCCCTCGATGGCATTGACAAACTCGCTGCGGACTTCCTCGTTTGGGATATAGACCTCGCGGCGGTCATGGTCGAAGGCGAGATAGCCGAGATGGATCAGCAGGGCAAACACATCGTCCTTGCTCCGGAAAGTCACCATATCATTCTGGAATTTGTCGGGGTTGACGCTGCAGCGTCCGCCGCCGAGCATTTCTATAACATCGTCTTTCAGACCATCAAAATTCATGCTGATATATTTTTTCAGGGATTCGTACGTCTCCGTGCGTGTCCAGTAATTGTCGATCCGGTGTCTGCGCAGGGCGTCCACGACGGACTTCGGGTTGTATATGTGAAAATGGTTGTTGAGCTGGTATCCATCATACCACTGCCGGATTCGGGTATAATCCGTGTGGTACTCCTCACAGAGATCCTGCACTTCCGCCTCCGTAAAGCCGACGTACTCCTCCAGCGGTTCGGGATTGATCATCGTAAATTCATCAAAGTTGTTGAGCGCCGACTGCGTGCCGTATTTTTTGACAGGCAGGATCCCGGTCAGATATCCCAGCGCGAGAAATTCTTTCGAGGTGGAGTCCTTGAACAGACCGCGCAGGAGTTTGAGATATAGTTTCTGCGCTTCCTCGTCGTCTGGATCTTCGCGGAAGATCGTGTCCCACTCGTCGATGATCACGATGAAGGCGGAACCCGTTTGGGCGTATACCCTTGCCATTGCATTAGGAAGGTCTGACTCCTCGGTATCGACGCAGTTGGGATAGGTTTCCCTTAGTTCCTGAATGATCTCCTGCTGAAACAACGAGATCGTCTGAGCGGCTGTGACCGGCATGTTGGTCTGCGGATCGATCCGGCGGCGGAATACATTCAGGTCAACCTCAATGATATCATATTTATTCATATATTTTTTGTAGTCCGCTGACTGAGCTATTTTCTTTCCATCAAAAAGGGCACTGGAATCAAAGCTTTTGCCATAGTAGGCAGCCAGCATCGCTGCCGTGATGGATTTCCCGAAACGTCTGGGGCGGCTGAGGCAGATATACCGGTCTTCTGTATCGATGACAGAATTGGTATATGTCAAAAACCCTGTTTTGTCTACATAAATTTTGGACTGCAAAGCACTGCAGAATTTCTTGGTACCTGTGTTAAAATAAATTCCCATACGGATCCTCGTTCCTGATCAATTGTGGACAGTTACTAAGTATTATCTTACTCCAAAACACTGTTACTTACAAGAAATATTCAGAATTGTCCCACGGTAAAGGCAAGCTTAATGAATAAATTACAACCTTCATATGTTGATACAACATACGAAATCATTTTATCTGCACATGTTGATGAAACATGCGAAATCATTTTATTCAAACATACCTGCATTTGACAGGTATGTTGAAAACTGTAATGAGGATGTAAGGATTTTTGTGATAAAATACTTTACAATAAGGAGCATACAGAGCATGGCTGACGAAAAAGCCGGCTTTGGACAAAGATCACAAGTAGGAGGTTTAAAAGGAAAAATGAACGACAACAAAGTAGTAGAGATCAAAAACCTGGTCAAGAGCTACGGCGCAAAAAACTTTCAGACGACCGTGCTCAAGGGGATCGATCTGACCATTTACAAGAATGATTTCATCGCGATCATGGGACCTTCCGGTTCGGGGAAGACGACGCTCTTAAACATCTTGTCCACGATCGACAAACCCACACAGGGAATGGTCACGCTCGACGGGCATGATGTGACGCACATCTCGAACAAGGAACTCGCAAAGCTCAGAAAGGACAAGATCGGCTTTGTCTTTCAGGATTACAATCTGCTGGACACGATGACACTGCAGGACAATATCGCACTGCCGCTCGCGCTGGACGGCGTGCCTGCAAAGCGGATTTTGGAAAAGACAAAAGAACTGGCAGCAGCTTTTGGCCTGGAGGCGCAGCTGCGCCAATATCCCTATCAGCTGTCCGGCGGGCAGAAGCAGAGAGGGGCGGTGTGCAGGGCGCTGATCACAGAGCCGGAGATCATCTTTGCCGACGAGCCGACAGGGGCGCTCGACTCCAAGGCGGGGAAGGATCTGCTGCACTGTCTGCGCAGGGTGAACGAGAGCGGGCAGGCGTCGATCCTGATGGTGACGCACGATCCGCACTGTGCGTCGTATGCAAAGGACGTGTATCTGCTGAGTGACGGCGTGATGAAGTGCCGCATCAGCAGGGGAAATGACAGGAAAGAGTTCTACAGCAGGATCATCGACCTGCAGACTTCGATCGGAGGGGATTTCGCATGAGGATGTTTCGTCTTGCCTTTATCAATTTCAGAAACAGTTTCAGGAGTTATCTGTCGCTGGTGTTCTCCCTGGCATTCACGATCCTGGTTCTGTTCAATTTTCAGAATATCATCTACTCGGAATCGTTTGCGGTGCTGGGAGAGCATAACAAGGAGTACATCGATATGCTGGTTCAGACAGTGACTGTCGTGCTTTGCTGTTTCATGTTCTTTTTTCTGTGGTATGCGACCAATGTCTTTCTGACAAGGCGCAAGCGGGAGATCGGGATCTATATTTTTATGGGAATGTCAAACCGCAGGATTGGCAGTCTCTATGTGATCGAGATCAGCTTTGTGGGGATCACTGCACTTGTGACGGGAGTCGGATTCGGCGCACTGCTGGGCGGGTTGTTCCAGATGATCATGGGTGCAGTGTCCGATATCGCGGTAGATGTTCGGTTCGGAGTCTCATGGGAGGCGGGAAAAGTGACAGGTGTGTTGTTTCTGGCGATGTATCTCTTCTTTGCCTTGAAGGGCTACTGGAACATCACGCACAGCAGTGTGCTTGGCATGATCTCGGCAGCAAGGCAGAACGAGTATGTGCGTATGCCAAAGACTGTCCTGTGCGCGAAGGCGGTGCTGGGGGTTGCCGTGCTGTCCTCTGGTTATTATCTGGCAAATGCGGGCGGTATGCTGAATATGCTGAACAATCTCCTGGAGGCGGTGGTGCTTGTCATCATCGGTGTATATTTGCTGTTCGGCGGTCTGATCCCGCTCGCTTTCCAGACAGTTGCAGCCAATAAACAGTTTCTGTACAGCAGGCAGCGATGTCTGTGGGTGAATCAGATGATCTTCCGCATGCGGAAAAATTACCGCACGTATGCGATGGTCTGTATCGTGGGGATATGCTCGATCACGGCGCTTGCGACCGGGTTTGCGATGAAGGAGCGATACCACAATCTCATAAGCTTTGACAACCAGTACACATTCCAGCTGCTCACCAACCAGAGCGGTCTGGGAGAGAAGGCAGCTGCCCTGATCAGCGGGGCGGGTGATATCGCCTGCCAGACGTCGCTTGAGGCTTTGTCTGTAGATGATGTGCATCTGGTGCTCAAGTGTTCCGAGGTGAAACGCGTCGCGCAGGAGCGCGGCGCAAAGTCCGACCTGCCGGAGCCTGCAGATGGGGAGACATTTTATCTGTCACATCAGGTGCTGATGACTTTTATCTTCAATGAGAAGCCGGTTCCGGTGACGATCGGCGGGAAGGAGTATCTGGAGACACAGACGATCAGAGATCCCTACATCGGGTATATGCAGAGAGAGATGGGATGTTTCTACGTGGTGTCTGACAGTGCGTATGAGCGGCTGAAAGGCCAGGGAACGACGCTGTATATCCACAATTATAAGCTTGCCGATGACAATGATTTCGCGGCGGCGCGCACGGCGCTCGACGTTCTGATCAGCAACACGGAGGAGAACTTTACGGCGCGTGTCGCGATCGATCCTTTTGACAATGACCTGGACTGGGTCAAGATGCTCCATGCGCTGTGCATATGTATGTTCATGGTGTTTGTCGTCGCAAGCGGCTGTATCATGTTCATGAAGCTCTACAACGACTCGTACGAGGAAAAGGAGCGGTATCTCGTCCTGAGAAAACTCGGCTTCTCCCCGGGGGTGCTGTCTGCGTCGATCGCGCGTGAACTGCTGAGCGCGTACATGCTGCCCTTCGTGGTCATGGCGGTGTCCGCTTATTTCTCTGTCCTCGCACTCGGCAGATTGATGCGCACCAGCCTGTTTTCCATCTATGTGGTGAGCACGTCGACAGTGCTCGTGGTGTTTGTGTTCTGTTATATACTCTCAGTTGCAGTGTATCGCAGAAATGTCTGCTGACTGTATTTTCAGGGCAGTCTGTTCATCAAAAGCGAATCCATAGCGGCGGATTCGCTTTTTTGCTTCTCTTATGCACATGATCCCGCATCGCATTTTATCGGATCGAAATGCGTTGGGGCGTTTGGACTTCCATAATTTCATCGTTTCTGACATGGATTTCTGACATGGATTTCTGACATGGAATAGTAAACTCTTATTTACATTTGTTTTCCAATGGTGGTAATATAGAATTGGATGCAGGTATCATTGATCTGATCTGATGATTTGGCAGACAGTTTTATATTTGTAGTTTCTTTATTTTAAAGTTTCTTTTTTAAAGTTTCTTTTTTAAAGTTTCTTTATTTTAAAGTTTCTTTTTTAAAGTTT
>CAJUQU010000025.1:8499-11157 GCA_910588595.1 uncultured Lachnospiraceae bacterium
TTTTAAAGTTTCTTTTTTAAAGTTTCTTTATTTTAAAGTTTCTTTTTTAAAGTTTTATTTTTATAGTTTTATTATAGAAAGGCATGGCGCGGTCATGGGATTAGCGAAAAGGCACAAAATAAAGATCCTGGCTTGGATATGTGTCACTGCACTGGCGGCTCACTGTATTCCGCTCGGGATGACGCAGGCAGCGGGGAGTGCAGGAAAAGAAAACAAAAGCGGGAATAACGAAAATGTCCGTGCATTATATGAGGAGTATAATGTGCGCTTTGATGCGGTCGAGAACAGGGACGATATCACAGAATATGGTTTTGAGATCGTGGATATCCACATCTTTCCGGTTCAGTACGAGATTGATGATCAGAAAGAAATGGAAACGGAACTGGTGCGGCAGATGAAGGCGGAGCCTGATGCGGATATCAAAGAACTGAAAATGAATCTGGAAGCACCGTTATTGATGATTCCGGCGTATGATAAGACGTACAACCGGCTGGCATTGTTTTTTGTGGACGAGGCAGACAGGATCGCATACAAGACGGATCGATTTGAGACAAACAGTTGTTCGATTGGACAGATGCAGCAGCCCAAACAGGAGCTGGTATCTGTTGCGTTCCAGGATCTGAATGGCGATACGCTGACAGACATTATCCTGATCACTTCCTGCGAAGTTGGTGAGGGAAAGAAATACCGGATAGGAGATGTTCTTTTTCAGGACACGGAGGGACTGATCTTTTACAGGGATTACCGCATATCGGACAAGATCAACCGCTTTGGCATGAACCAGAACACAGATTCTATCACTGCATTTGTCAGGGACGGATATTCCACGGAATTTTTGTATACGGCGGTCACTTTGAAGGAGCTGCAGCAGCACGGTTTTCAGATCATCGCGGAACAGTGCTATAGCAGAACTTTTGGCAAGCTCGGAAAACTGCAGGTCGTACCGGGGACATACCGTATTGCGGACTATGATGTGTTTATGATCTATCTCGTGAATGAGCAGGACTATATCTTATCGGCACTGCAGCCGATGGGCGATTACGACAACCTGTATGCATTGAAGGGGATCAACTGCCGGGACATAGACGGCGATGGGTTGAAGGACATCGTCGTGCTCGCAAAATACAGCTATGAAAACGAGGAGCACCAGCTGGCTGTCAAGAGTGATTACAGTATATATTACCAGAGAACCAACGGATTTTCTGCAGATACAGAGATCAAAAAGCGGTATCAGTGCAGCGAGGAGGATACCATGCAGACTGTAGTGGAGCAAGCGAGAGCTTATTGGGGGTGGAAAACAGAAGATGATTAGAGTACTGATAGTGGATGATGAAAAGCCAATCTGTGATCTGATAGATTTGAACCTGTCTTCAGCGGGATACCACTGCACGGCGGTGCAGGACGGTTTGAAGGCGATCGATCTGATCGAAAAAGAATCCTTTGATCTGGTGCTGCTCGATATCATGCTTCCCGGTGCGGACGGATATGATGTCATGGAGTACATACGCCCGCTGGGGATTCCAGTGATCTTTATCACTGCGAAATATGAGGTTAAGAACCGTGTAAAAGGATTAAAGCTCGGTGCAGATGACTATATCGTGAAACCTTTTGACGTGGTGGAGCTGGTCGCGCGCGTTGAGGCGGTTCTCAGACGGTACAACAAGACGGAGCAGCGTCTCACCGCAGGGGACGTGACTGTCGATGTGGAGGCACACCGTGTGATGAAGGGCAAGAAGCAGATCGAACTGACCAACAAGGAATTCGGATTGTTGCTGCTTTTTATTAAAAATAAAAATGTCGCGCTGTTTAGAGAGACATTGTATGAGAAGGTGTGGGAGGGCGAGTATTTTGCCGACAGCCGCACATTGGATCTGCATGTACAGCGCCTGCGCAAAAAACTTGGCTGGGAACACAGTCTGGTGGCGGTCTACAAAGTAGGCTACCGCCTGGAGGTATCGGATTAAACCATGAAAATATCACTGAAATTACTATTATCCACCATTGTTGTCATGGCTCTGGCGCTTGGGTTCAGCGGGTTCTATTTTGTAAACTATGTATTTGAGACTTCGCTTGAGCGGGAAGTGGGGCAGGCAGCTGACGAGAGCAGTATTTTGAGTTTTGCCTTTGAGACGGCAGTCCTCAATGTGCCGACGCGATACAGCGTTCTTCCCGACAGCACAGTGGAGGAGATCGCCTCAAACCTTGAGCGGGGCGGGCGCGGCACGAGCCGGATGATCCGGATTGCAGACGAGCAGAAGAAAGTACTGCACACGAGCGACGGATTTGACGCGAATGAGCAGCTTCTGCAGCAGACATGGACAGACACCAAGGCATACCGTATCATCGAGACATCAAACGGTTATTATGTTCACACCTGTGCGGCGATCAACTCACTTGGCAGGATTCTTTATCTGGAAACGATGAAAGATGTCTCGGATGTATTCACAGAGCGTGCGCTGGGATTTTCTCTCTATCGGAAGGTGACGCTTGTCATTCTGCTGATCGGCACAGTGATCATGCATCTGATCGCTTCTCTACTGACAAAACCGATCCGTCTGCTCACCAGGGCAACGAGAAGGATGGCAGAAGGGGATTATGCGTATCGGGCGAAGCAGGTGGGCAGTGACGAGCTGGGGCAGCTGACGCGCGATTTCAATG
>CAJUQU010000025.1:11167-24570 GCA_910588595.1 uncultured Lachnospiraceae bacterium
GGCGAATGCGTTGGAAGAAAACATCGAGAAGCTCGAGGAGGAAAATGAGGCAAAGGAGGAGTTTATGGGAGCTTTTGCCCATGAACTCAAGACACCGCTCACGGCGATCATCGGTTATGCAGACATGCTGCGCTCCCACAAGCTGGATGAGGAGAAAAGTTTTCTGTCTGCCAATTACATCTACACAGAGGGAAAACGTCTCGAGGCAATGTCCTTCCGCCTGCTGGATATCATTGTGGCAAAGAGGGAAGAGGCTGAGCTGAGCGAAGTGCGCACAACAGAAATCTTTGAATATTTGTATGATATGTTTGCGGAGGAGAACCGTGGTATGCGGTTTGAATTTGTATACGATGACGATATTGTATGGGCGGAAGTCAATCTGATCAAGACAGTGCTCGTCAACCTGATCGACAATGCGTGCAAGGCGTCGGAGGAGGGGAGCACAGTTACAGTCAGGGGAAAAAAGCTTGACGCAGGCTATCGCTTTGAGGTCGAGGACCATGGGATGGGCATTCCGATCAAGGAACAGCGCAAGATCACAAAGGCGTTTTACATGGTGGACAAATCGCGCTCAAGGAGCAAAAACGGTGCAGGGCTCGGTCTTGCCCTGTGCGAGGAGATCCTAAAGATTCATCACAGTGAACTGACGATACAGAGCGAACAGGGGAAAGGTTCCTGCATCGGATTCACACTGGAGGACAGTATATGACAAAGACAGCGCGGTATTTTACAGTTTTATTGACAGTTGTGTTGGTGATCACAGTTTCCATATGGGGACCGGAGGCGCTCGCAAAATATAAGGACAAGGGGATCCTGAACAAACCGCATATTGAGGTGGTGATGGAGGCAGGCGAGGGCTACCGTTATCAGATGAATGCGAATGAGAAGCTTTATATCCTGGCCAGGTGCATTGGAAGCCAGGTTCTTTCGGAGAGTGAGCAGAATGCACTGACTTTTTATGCAGGGAATGCAGGGCTTGACTATGAAGATCTGGAAGGATCCTACGCATTTGTGCGCAAATATAACGGACCGTCGGGCAAGGAGATCACAGATGAACAGATCTACACGACCTGCAATGAAGGGCTGAGGGTATTGAAAGAGCTGAATATTCTGCCCCAGAATGTCAATGATGTGAATGCGGCATCCTACAATGCAACGCTGTATTCTGCGATCGATGTGCTAGAGCCGCGCAACAATGTTGTTGTCTGGAAGATGGAACTGTCAAACAGCCAGAAGAATGCGGATAAGGAAAACAGGCTGATCGATGCCTACATCGATGCGGACGACGGAAAGATCTATGAGTTTTATGCGAGAACCTCGCTTTTTTGGGGAGACATTGACACAGATGCCATCATCGAGGCGTGGGCAGACTATATGGGACTGGGGACTCCGAGCGCGTATGAGTCGGACAATCCCCTGTTGGAGACGACGCCGTACTTCAAAAAGTATGTCTTTCCGGGCATGGGTGAGGGAAGAACAATCGTGACAGTCGGATACTATGAAGGAATTAACGAGATATTTTTGAAGATTTCTTAGAGCAATTTTCAAGCGCTCTGAAAATGGTTCTATAAAATTCCAGAAGTTTGCAAAAATGATGCAAAAATGATGGTAATTTGATGCACCAATCTCTTAGACTATAGCTATGACAGCAAAGTGTTTTTGATCATGTTGTAAGCAAAAGAGAGGAGTATCTGGCAATGTACGAGGGACAGTCATTTGGGCAGCAGTATTCAGTGTTTTGTGAGGAGAGGAGCAGGAACAGGAGGCGGCTGCGCAGGGCAGCGCTTGCGGCGGTGCTGGTTGTCGGTGTGGCAGTGCTGGTACTTATCCTGTCAGACAGAGTCTTACCGATTGAAGTCTGGGCAGCATCAATATGATCTGATTTTGGTTTTCTTTCTTTTCTTTTTTCTGCAATGCGTGCAGAACTTTTTCGTATCGGTAGCTCTTGATGAACATGTGTTTGATTTTGAAAAATATGTCTATATCTAGTGCTCCATCCGGTCAGAAATTAGCATCATGAACCGCCTGTTTCGCACCATTGCGCACTGGCACGAATCATGCAGTCCACAATGCTAATTTCTGTCTGGATGGAGCACTAGTTCAGATCAGTTATCATGGTAATAATATTTCAAAATGGTAGTATAATAAGAGATGCAACAATTTGTGTAAATTGTTGCATCTCTTGCTTACACTCTATATATCGGTGGGGTGTTTTGAAAACTTTAGTCCTGATTTCAAATTTTTTCATTTTATTCAAAGAAAATTTTCACGATATATCAGTTTACTGGCAGACTGGCGGTGACAAAACAGTATGATCTTATGGAAAAGGAATGAGTTTGCGGATCTATCACAATGAATATCTAAAAGGGATTATGAGATTTTTGTATAGGTGACGCATCAGGCATAACAACCCGGCGTATTGTACATGCGATAAGTTGTCCATGAAGTATGCGATGATGTGAGGAGTCGATAAAAAAGCAGATTAGAGCGTAAGGACTGCGGCTGGAAAGGCACACAGGCGCACGAAAAAGCCCTGACTGTTTACGGAGCGAGCCTTGGCATGGCAAAAATTATTCCAACATGATATAATCTGCGCGCAGAAAAAAGACGATGCAGTTTCGAAGTATTGTCATGCTGCCGCATTTTGGTAGATGCTGCGGTACACCTCATCCTTGTCGTCCTGTTCGATGCACAGGTAACGTTTGGTGATGGAGAGTGAAGAATGGTTGAAAATGACCATGATCACGATCGGATCGCTGCCCTGTTTCCATGCGTGGTATCCAAATGTCTTGCGCAGGGAATGGCAGCTGATGTGTCCGTCAATTCCGACCGTTTCCGCGGCGGAAGTGATCATGCGGTATGCCTGGGAGCGAGAGATCGGAGCGCCCGCTTTTTTGGGACTCGGGAAAAGGAAAGGATTTCCTTCTTTGTACATCTCGGTGCGGACCAGTTCCTGACGGTATCTTGCAAGTGCAGTTCTCGTCTCATGATTCAGCAGGATCCGATTTTCCTTTCCAGTCTTTTGTTCCCTGATCGTGATGTGTTCCTGTACCTTGCTGTCGAGATAGACTTCATCGTATGTCAGGTTCAGAATGTCGCTGATGCGCAGTGCGGTGTTCAGCCCTAAGATAATGATTGTATAGTTGCGCAGATTCAATTTCTCGTTCAGATAATAATTTTTGAAATCCAGTAGTTTTTGTTTGTCTCTGATCGGTTCTGTTGTGCTCATAATGTTCTTTCCTTTCCTTGAAAACATGTCAGTGCTGTCTTTTCAGCTTGTCATTAGTACTGTATAACCATACTGCCGACAAACTGCTGATGCAACAATTTACACAGAATGTTGCATGGCAGCAAGAGGAGTAAAGATCCATTTGCGGAGCAGATTCCGCAGGGATTTTTACCTGGCACTAAAACAAAGCGGGCAGTGTCGGAAGCAAGGATGCACATGAATGGATTCATGGTCAACACAAAAACAAGGAGGTTTTACAATGCTTAGATTGTCAGTGAACAAGAACGAGTACTTAATGGTAGGTCAGGATGTCAGGATCACATTTCTGGGAGGGAATGAGAACACGCTCAAATTGATGGTGGATGCGCCCAGGGAGATCAACGTGGCGAGGGGAAAGGCGATCGAGAAGAGAGCCTCCGCAAAACAGCACGTGGAAGAAGAAAAGTGCCTCGCGTAAAGACTGGCAGGAACGAACGCAGCTAAGGTGAAGACCATGGATGCCCGAAAGAGACAGATATCAAAATCCGGGCATCTGTGGATCGCACATACAGGATCGGATATCACATCATGATCCAGAGACAACTAAATATGGAGATCTAAAAACAAGTAACGAATGATCATCAGATCAAAGATGGGCAACGGACTGCCCGGCACATTTATTACACGGAGGTAATTATAATGGTAGTACAGCACAATCTCAGAGCAATGAATTCTAACAGGATGTTGGGCATCACACAGGGCACATTATCCAAATCAGCAGAAAAGCTTTCATCGGGCTACAAGGTGAACAGGGCAGCCGATGACGCAGCAGGTCTTGCAATTTCCGAAAAAATGAGAAAACAGATCCGGGGTCTCTCACAGGCATCATTAAATGCAGAGGACGGTATCAGCGCGGTGCAGACAGCAGAGGGTGCGCTGACAGAAGTTCATGATATGCTGCAGAGAATGAATGAGCTCTCTGTGAAGGCTTCCAACGGTACGAATGCACTTTCTGACCGTCAGACGATCCAGGACGAGGTTGACCAGCTTCTCACGGAGATTGACAGGGTTGCAGAGACAACCAAGTTCAACGAGACCTATCTCTTAAAAGGTGATACAGACACTGTGACGAAGAAAGCATCGGCGAAGGATGCCGGTCTTGTAGGAACCTTGAGAGAAGGGGCAACCACAGCAACGTTTACGATCAACAAACTGTCACTTGGCGATACAGTCAGCATCGGTGGACAGGAGTATACGATTGGCGGAACCACAGCAAATGTTACAGCATCATTCCAGACGTTAAAGGCGAATTTCAAAGGTGGCGAACTGGTAACGCTGGATGGTGTACAATATACTATTGCGGCAGGTTCTACAGTTGAAAACGAGGATAAGAATATTCTCACAGCAGATAAGATTGAGGCAAAGATCAAAGATGGCAGTTCTTTCACATACAATGGTGTTACGCATACTGCAATGGTAAAAGCAGATGGTACAAGTGGTGATGTGAATGGACGTGATGCTGCAAATGCGACAATCCTTACAATAGACCAGGCAGAGAAAATGATCTTGCAGGAGCTGACGCTTGCAAACAATATCGGTACAGATTCGGATGCACCCGCGACTGTTACAAAGCAGACGGACAGGGTGGATGCGAATGATCCAAATAAAAAGTACGTGGATTATGTCATCAAGAAAGGCGATATCAGCGTGAAGGAAGATCTGAATTTCAGCCTTCATGTAGGTGCAGATGCAGATATGAACAACAAGATCGGAGTGAAGATCCAGGCACTTGACACGTCAGGACTCGGTATCAGAGGATTGAATGTAAAGGATGGTTCTGGTGCAGCAGCTACATATGCAATCGATGCGATCGCAGATGCGGTATCCACAGTATCCGCACAGCGCTCACTCCTCGGTGCAGTCCAGAACCGCTTGGAGCACACGATCAACAATCTGGATAACGTAGTGGAGAACACGACAGCGGCAGAGAGCCAGATCCGTGACACAGACATGGCGACGGAGATGGTGAAGTACTCCAACGCGAATATCCTCTCACAGGCAGGACAGTCCATGCTCGCACAGGGCAACCAGTCCAACCAGGGCGTACTCAGTCTGCTTGGTTAATTGATTATCGTGCCGGACACCCGTCAGCCTTTGCTGACATTCTTCCTCAGGGTGTCCGTGTACATAAAAAAGAAGAAGTCGGTTTTCAGCCGACTTCTTTTTTGACAAATTTATCTCAATTGTGTTAGATTGAAAGCAGATCAGACTGGCAGCAGGACATACTTAACAAGAAAAAAGTGCCAGGCGTGAAAGAGTTGCACATTGGGGAGAAGATCATTGTGGAGGCAGTTGTGTAGTTTTGACTGCCCATCGTATTGTTGAAAAAAGGAGCTGCCGCAAAATAAGCCCAGGGCAGCTCCTTTTCAATATCTTTTCAGTGCAATAACTTACAGCTTATTGTCAAACATCTTCTTGTCAAATTCGGGATTGAAATAATAAAAATTCTTCGAGTCCAGCTTTTCCTTCGTCATCTCGATCGCCTCGCCGAAACGGTTGAAATGGACGATCTCGCGCGCCCGAAGGAATTTCAGCGGTGCCCTGACATCGGGGTCATCGATGACGCGCAGCAGGTTCTCATAGACAGTGCGCGCCTTCTGCTCGGCGGCGAGATCCTCGTACAGGTCCGCGAATGCGTCGCCCTTTGACTGGAATTCCAGTGATGTGAAGGGAACGCCTCCCGCCGCCTGCGGCCACAGACCGGCAGTGTGGTCGATATAGTAAGCGTCAAAACCGGCTGTCTTTGCCTGCTCCGGCGTCAGGTTCCTGGTCAGCTGGTAGACAATGGCACAGATGATCTCCATGTGGTTGATCTCCTCCGTGCCGATGTCGGTCAGCAGGCCGCCCACTTTTTTCACCGGCATCGAATAGCGCTGTGCCAGATAGCGCATGGACGCGGAGAGCTCGCCGTCCGGGCCTCCGTACTGGCTGATGATCAGCTGTGCCGTCTTCGGGCAGGTCTTTTTAATCTTTACAGGATATTGCAATCGTTTCTCATAAGCCCACATTAGATCAGTCCTCCTTCCCAGGGCATCGGTCCCTCGCCCCATTCATATTTGTCAGATTCCGGTTTTCCGGTAACGACCGACAGCTGTGTCAGTGCATTGTACTTTGCAGCGTAGTCGGCAAGCGTGTCCAGGCGCTTTTGCAGCAGTTCCCGCATCAGCTTGATACCGTGCTGACAGTCAGGGTGCGTGTCGAGATAGAGCGTCAGGTCGTTGACCGCAAAGCCGATCATGGCGATCTCGTTCATCGCCTTCTCGCGTTCTGACAGTTTTGACGCGGCTGCCTTGTCACAGAAGGGACATGGAATATCCTCTGCGGCGTAGAAGTTCATGTTGAGGCACGGGAATATCGTACCGTTATATAAAGCGGAGTTCAGCTCGTAAGGCTCGCACCACTCCTGGATCGGAAACGAACCCATGGCAAGTGACTCCGGAGTACATGTGCAATTGTTCATAAAAATCCTCCATTCCTGTCAAAGTCTGCAGATCTGTGTCACACACAAATCTGTCGTGACGGACTCCCATTCCTGAAAGTGCAAAATGAATCAGTTACATGAATTATTTTTTGAAAAAGACCACATAATATACTGGTTCATATTGGGAAAAATTATTTGGAGAAACACTTGCAAAAAATATCAAAAACTGATATACATTACTTATACACAGAAAATTGGGAGGATACACAGAAATGTACAGAGCTGGAATTGATCTAGGCGGAACCAATATCAAGGCAGGGATCGTAGACGAAAATCAGAAAATCATAGCGCAGACATCAGCGCCGACAGGGGCAGAGCGCTCGGCGGAGGAAGTCATTGCGGACATGGCAGGACTTGTAAAGAGTCTGATGGAGGAGCTTGGGATAGACGAGAGTGCGCTTGCGGGCATCGGTGTCGGCTGTCCTGGTCTTGTGGACGCAGATGCAGGCGTTGTGCGATATTCCAACAATATCAGCTGGGAGAATGTGGCGCTCGTGCAGGAGTTCGGAAAGTATTTCTCCTGTGAGATCCGTATATCCAACGATGCAAACTGCGCAGCGCTGGGAGAAGTGAAAGCAGGAGCTGCAAAGGATGTGTCGAACGCGATCCTGCTCACACTCGGGACAGGTGTCGGCGGCGGTATTATCCTGAATGGAAAAGTCTTTGAGGGAAGTAATGCAGGAGGAGCAGAACTCGGACATATCAGCATGATCATGGGCGGTGAGCCCTGCACCTGCGGCAGACGCGGCTGTGTGGAGGCGTATGCATCTGCCACGGCACTGATCCGCGATGCCAAGCGGGCAGCCGCTGCAGACAAAAAATCACTGATGAATGAGATGTGCGGCGGGAAAATAGAGAATATGAACGGAAAGATCCCGTTTGATGCGGCGCTCGAGGGCGATGAGACGGCGAAAGAGGTCGTGGAGAATTATTATACATACCTTGCCGAAGCCATCGCGAACTATGTCAACATCTTCCGCCCTGACGTTGTGCTGCTGTCGGGTGGTATCTGTAACCAGGGAAGCCGTCTGACCAAGCCGGTGGAGGAACATTTAAGTTTTCTGTGCTTTGGCGGGGACAGGGCATTTGTTCCGCCGGTGCGGTGCGCGATCCTCGGCAATGACGCCGGTATCATCGGAGCTTCAAACCTTATATAGCATATTGCTGATCGAGCAGGAGGACACTTTTCCTGCCCGTCGCGTGGCCTGTGTACCGCCTTAGGGCACGGAATATTTCCGCAGCGGAATATTTCTGCTGCACAGGTCTGCACATCAAAAAGCCGTGGGTATCTGACAGATTTTCCCACGGCTTTGTATATGTGTTCATGATTCGGTTTAGTATAGGTGAAATGAGGGTTTTGCGAGCAGAAATCCCTGCACAAAATCCACACCGAGTTCCTTGACAGTGTCGTATTCCTCTTGTGTTTCTATGCCTTCTGCGATGACCAGCAGAAGATTCTCGTGGCAGTAGTTGATCGTGCTGCGCACCAGTGCCTGCGTCGACGGGTTTTTGTCAATATCCTTGATCAGGCCCATATCGAGCTTTACGAAATGGAACATGCGCGAGACGAGCAGGTCACTGTTGCTGTAACCTGAGCCAAAGTCGTCGAGAGCGATCGGGATATTCCATTTGCTGCAGAAAGCGCGCTTTCGCTCTTCGATACCGACTTCGCTTCTGGCATTTTCCGTGATTTCCATGACAATGCGGCTCAGCTTGTTTCCGTAGGATTCCTCGAGCATTTTCCAGTCTTCCTCGGAGAGCAGCTGGTTTGGGATCGAGTTGATGAAGATGCGCGCGTTGTCGTCTTCGCGCACCTGCTCGAAAAATCCCTTCAATGCATGGAACCATGTGAGCCGTTCTATTTTGTCCAGCTTAAACTGCGCCTCGGCAACCCGCAGCAGATTGTCCGGGCGGCCGAGCAGGTCTGATACAGGGCGTATCAATGCCTCGTATGCAAAGATGTTCCCTGTCCTGATATTGATGATCGGCTGATATGCGTAGCGCACAGACTCATCTATGATTATGCGGTCAAGTTCTCCGACACCCTGTACCAATATGTAATCCCGCACATAGGAATCCTTGTCGTATGCCTTGATGCTCCCCTTGGATGACTTTTTGATCTGATACATGGCAAAGTCGGCATATTTTAACAACTCAGCATAGTTATTGGCATCTTCGGCATAGAAAGCCATGCCGGCCGAGGCACTCATGTTCAGCTCATTGCCGTCGGGAAGGCTCAGACGTTCGTTCATCAGCAGTTTGTGTATCTTCTGCAGGATCTCCACAAGCTGGAATTTTGGGGCATCGTAGAGAAACACGGTAAATTCATCGCCTGCGAGGCGCGCGCTGATGCTGTTGTGCGGAAGTTCCCTCTTCAGCAGATCGGATAACGTACAGATATATTTGTCGCCGATCTCATGCCCATAGGTATCATTGGTGTATTTGAGATTGTCCAGATCCCATATGGACAAAACGCCGTTGGCACAGTGGTTTTCATCGATCAGGTACTTCATCTCGCGAGAGAAGGCGCGCCTGTTGAATAGACCGGTCAGGATATCATAATCGCGGTCGTGTATGATCTTTTCCTGCTCCACGATGCGCGCTGTGATGTCAGAGATTGTGATCAGAATGCTGCCTTCCCGTGGGATCTGCTTGATATGGAGCCATTTGTCGGCACAGTCAGGGCGGCGGTAGCAGTATTCATCCGGATTCTCATGACTCTGGATAAAACAGTCGTTGTACTGCGTGATCCTGCCGGTAAACAGGGCTTTTGAAATATGGTTGTGCGCCCACCCACTGTCCGGGAGTTCCAGGATCTCAAAAATCTTGTGCGTGCAGTAGACAACATCATTTTTGGGATCAAATTCGCACACGCCTAAAGAGACGCCTGTGATGTCGATGATCTCAGCCATCTTGTTGCCAAGCTTATAGATAGAAATATTCTGCTCCTCGATGGCGGCGGACAGATTGTCGAACTCGGTGATATGCGTTCTGGGCAGGGTGCTGTAGCCGGGTGACAGTTTTGGGATCCCGCTGTTCAGGGTGCGTATCGGCCTCATGAAAATGTGTGTGATGATCAGCGTGCCTGTGATGGATAACAACAACGACAGAATGATCGCCCCGAGGACAGTCATGGTGAGATGCCTCGAGGAGGCAAACAAAACATCTGTTCGAATTAATCCGCACAATATCCACTGCTGCGAGCGGTAAGGCGAGTTGGCGGAATAGATCCGCAGCGGATGGATGCAGGCATTTGTATCGGCGTTTGGCGCATCAATATGCAGGTCGTAGATGTTATATTCCAGGTTTCGTGGACTCAAGGTGATTTCCGAACCGGTATCCAGAGCATCGTAGTAAGTGTCATTGACGACCAGAAGGCTCTTTGCTGTCACGAGGTCACTGGTAGCCGCCAGATAGTATGATCCGTACTCATCAAGCGTGATATCCTGGTTTGGAAGGAGCTTTTTGAGGTAATCGAGTGTCATGTCAAATCCGATCACACCGTAAGCGCGATGTTCGTCATCGAGGAGCGGTATGCTGTAGGTGATGCACAGGCTATCGTTTGGATGAATGCGCACAGGAGCACTGAAATATCCCAGATCCATCGCCGAAAGTTCCGTGTATGTATTGCCGCCATCCATCGCCGTCTGGTAAAATATACAGTCCTTCTCCACATCGAGAGTGGGTGTCCAGAATGCGCCGGTGGTCAGCGAGTAGTTGTACAAAAGCTGTGAAGGGCCTGCCTCGATCAACAGATCGGAGTTGTTGTCCGGGGAGTCCGCGGGGTTAAAATCCCGAAGATACAGCGCGTCCTTCTGGGGATCGCCCGCGCTGCCGTCAAGGATGATAAAGCATGAGGTCGCGCCGCTTTTGCGCAGTGCTCCGAGCATTACGGGGAGGACGTTGCGCAGCAGCGCCTGCCGGTTGTCGGGATCGGCGGTATACTCTGCGATGCTGAGTTCCATATTCGTGGCATTCTCGCTGGTCACAGACGTCACAGTCTCGTAAAAACCGTCCATGTTAACGAATGTGGCAAGCTGCTGTACCAGGGCTGTTTCTCTTGCCGTGACAGTGTTGTCGAGGATCCGGAATAGATTTTTGTCAAGGTTGTCAGAGGCATTGCTGACGACAATGATGCTGGCAAAGACAGCCGACTGGAACAGAATGATCAGGATGAACGGCAGCAGGATGTAGTATCTTAAACTTTTCACGATTTTTCCTCCTATCTGCAGCACTCCAGAAGCTGTGAGAGCGTGTCTTCATACCATTCATCAAAATGCTCGTCTGTCAGAAATTCATCGACCGGTGTGCCCTTTTCCACCGCGGCACGGTCCTTGAGAGCGAGCGCCGGCATCGTGGAGTCCAGTATGCTCCGCGCCTGCGTTCCTCCTGTGACAGCAGGCGGTGTGTACATGATGTAGCGGCTGTTTTCATCCAGCGCGACATGGAGTGTGTCGGCTACAATGGCGCTTGTAGGATTCTCCGCAAGATATCTGTCTACGTTCTCGGTCTTGACAGCTTCCACGCTGACTGGCATATAGCCGCTGTTTACTGAGAATTTCAGGTTTTGCTGCCATTCGGTAAACCATTTGAGGAACAGGATACTCGCGTACTCCTCTGCCTCGGTTGCGCTTGTGACAGCCATGCCGGCGCCCTGCTGGACAGCGTAGGGCGCAGTGCGGTCAAAGTTTGGAAGCGGGAGGACAAGGTGTTCGATCGCATAGGATGCACCGTCAGCGGACGTCACTTCCGTAGGAAAATAGACGGCGCTTGAGGAGGAGCAGACAAGTGCGATGATCTCGCCCAGCTTTACATCGTCGCTGCGGTACTGTCCTACATGGCGGAAGTATCCTTTGACATAAGGGACGTAGAAGTGATCCCAGATCACGCGCATGGTTTCCCTGTCAAAGTCGAGCTTTTCACTGCCGTCTGAAACCTGAAAGATCTCATGACCCAGCTGGGAGCTTGCGATGATCGGGTAGTTTGCAAAGGCGTCCCTGCCAAAGAATGCCCTGCCATCGGACCACTCATAGTATTTTTCGGCTGTGCCGACAAGCCCCTCCCAGGTGGACAGATCCTGCGTTGAAGCGCCTGTATCGGCGGCAAATCTGTCCCAGTCCGTCTTGTTCAGGATCAGAACCTCGGTGGATTTGGCAACAGGGAAAAGTTTCCATCTCTCCTCGATACCGATACTGCCGGAGTCAAGAAAAAGCTTCACATATGTATTTTTTTCCTCCTCTGTGATATATTCGTCGAGGTCGACCAGCGAAACGACCTTGTCAAGTGCGGTGGCAGTGTCCTGATAACTCTGAAAGATATTGGGCATGTCGGGAGCGCCAACCTTTTCGTTCGCGGAATCCCACAGTGCTTTTTCGAGGTCCGTGACTGTGCCCATGCTCTCTGAGTAGACCACAATGCCATTTTCGCGGCCGATCGTGTTGTTGAACGCTGATACCAGTTCGTCGAAAGCGGCGGCGAGGGCGCCGTTATAGTAGTGCCATACCTTGATGCTCGTGGGATTGTCCTTTGACAGACCGTGATCGTCCTGCCGACCGCACCCCGTGAAGAACAATGCACAGATAATACAGACGACACAAATATATAATAAAGAAGAAAGTCGTTTTTTCATAGTATAGCCCATCCTTTGTATGAAATAATAAACATCGTAAAAACATTGTATCACAGATATACTTCTCTATAAATAGGAAAATGTAAATAGTGCGAAAAACAGCGCTTCGCGATCCGGATCCAGGAGCCCGCAAAGGCGTGCGGATGTAACAGTGTAAAAAAAAAAGTTATGTCAACCCATTGCGGAATATGTCAAAAGCTGGTATACTAGAGCGTGTTAAAAAAGTAGTTCAAGTGAAACCAGACTGATCAGAGGGTGATTCAATAGGAAAATGGGCAAAATAGATAAAAACAAACAGATCAAAAGGGAGTCCCTTCTGGAGACTGCATTCAGGCTCTTTACCAGCAAGGGTATCCAGAAAACCTCCATATCGGATATCGTGGAGGATGCAGGGGTGGCGAAGGGAACTTTCTATCTGTACTTCAAGGACAAATATGATATCAGAAATAAACTGATCGCCCACAAGTCGAGTGAAGTTTTCAGGAGAGCGGACAGCGCTCTTAAGGCGGCAGGTATCACGGAGCTCGAGGACAGGGTGGTCTTTCTGGTCGACAATATCATCAATCAGCTCGTGGAGAACCAGACATTGTTGGGATTCATCTCCAAGAATCTCAGCTGGGGCGTGTTCAAGAACGTTCTCATCGCCGGAGGTGACGATGAAGTAGATTTTTACGATATCTATCAGTCCATGTTCCGTGATGAAGGCCGGTTCGACAATCCCGAAGTGATGGTGTTCATGATCATCGAGCTTGTGGGATCGACATGCTACAGTGCGATCCTGTACGATGAACCGGTGGGGATCAACGAGCTAAAACCATACATCCTCCGCACGGTGAGGGGGATCATGGCAATGCACCGTATCGCAGGCCCGGCAGAGACTGACACCGGGATCCGAGATTAAATTTGCAAAAAAGTATAAAGTAAATCAAAAATAATCCGATAAATTAAATATAAAAGAACTGATAACATAAATAATGAAATAGTATCTATATCCCCCATTTGAAATGGGGGCCGAGGCAAAGCCG
>CAJUQU010000026.1 GCA_910588595.1 uncultured Lachnospiraceae bacterium
TTGTCAGTGACTGGAGTTCAGACGTGTGCTCTTCCGATCTTCTCTCCCTTGTGCATGACGATGATCTTGTCGGCGTGCTGGATCGTGGAAAGGCGGTGTGCCACCATGATGGTCGTGCGTCCCTCCATCAGCTTTTCGAGCGCCTCGGTGATCAGGCTCTCCGTCTCGGTATCGATGTTCGCGGTCGCCTCGTCCAGCACGAGGATCGTCGGCTGGTAGGCGAGCGTCCGCGCAAACGAGAGGAGCTGGCGCTGGCCCGCGGAGAGCGTGCTGCCGCGCTCCGTCACCGGCTCGTCAAACCCGTTTGGCATCTTGTTGATAAAGGAATCCGCGTTCACGATGTGAGCTGCGCGCTCGATCTCTTCCTGTGAGATATCCTCGCTGCCCAACGAGATATTGCCCTTGATATCCCCGGTAAAGATGAACACGTCCTGCTGCACCTGACCGATCGCCTGCCGCAGGGCATCCTTGTCGATCTCCCTGATGTTCACGCCGTCGATCAGGATCTCCCCGCGCTGGATATCATAATAGCGCCCGATCAGATTGAGTATCGAAGACTTTCCGGCGCCGGTCGCCCCGACAAACGCCACCTTCTCGCCCGGCTCTATGAGAAAGCTCACATCCTTTAATATGTAGTCGTCCTTCTCGTAGGCAAACCAGACATGCCTGAATTCGATCCTGCCCTGGATCGTGACCGCTCTCGGATTTTCGGGATTCACGATCTCCGGCTTCTCGTCCAGGATCGCGAAGATCTTCTCCGCCGACGCGAGGGAGGACTGCAGCGTACCAAACTGCTCTGCGAGCTCCTGGATCGGCTCGAAAAAGGAGCTGATATAGTTGATGAACACAAACAGCGTTCCCAGCGAGACTGTCCCCGCCAGCACGGACGCGCTGCCCTGCCCGATCACGATGACCATCGCAAAGACGGAAAGCATGTAGATCGACGGGCGGAAAATGGCAAAGGTCATGACCTCGCGCCAGTTTGCCCGGAAAAGCTGCTCGCTCTTATCTTCAAATTCCTGATATTTCTCCCGCTCCCGCGCAAAGATCTGGATCAGTTTCATGCCCGAAATATGTTCGGACAGAAACGTATTCAGCTCCGTGATGCGCGTCCTTGTCAGACGGTACGCCTTTCTGGACATATAGCGGAAAAAGAACGTCAGCCCTGTCACAAACGGAATCAGCAGAAACGAATACAGCGCCATGCGCACATCGATCGAGAGCATCACGACCGCAAAGCCGATGATCTTCACCGAGTTTTTGAAAAGCTTTGCCAGTATCTGCGAAAACAGCTCGTTGACCGCCTCCGTGTCGTTGGACACCCTCGTCACGAGCTTGCCGACCGGCTGCGTGTTAAAAAAATTGACGGAGAGTGTGTGAATGTGCGCAAAGACCTCCTCGCGCATCCTGTAGATGATGGACTGCCCGATATTCTGCAGGATCCATGTGTTGGAGGCGTTGAACACAAAGCCCAGCAGGAGCATCAGGGCGTACAGTCCCCCCGCGCGCAGGATCCCGCCGAAAGCCTCCTCCATCCCGAGATCCACGCCCGGCTGCCCGTAACTGCCGATGTAATCGTCGATGGCATTTCCGATGATGATCGGCTTGTAGAGCTCCACACCGATCAGCGCGATGACAAGCACTGAGGAGAGGAGCATCATCCACTTATGCGGTTTTAAATAGCCTAACAACCGTTTCATTTTATTCCACCCCCGCCATTGCCATGCTTTTCGCGGCTTCAAGCTGCTGTTTCTCAAACATTTCCTTATAAATACCGCCAAGCGCCATCAGTTCCTTGTGGTTGCCGCACTCCTTTGCCTCCCCGTCCTCCAGCACAAGAATGGTGTCGGCATTCTGTATGGTAGAAATGCGGTGCGCGATCAGGATCGTCGTCTTTCCGCGCCTGTTTTCCTTGAGATTCCGCAATATTTTCTCCTCCGTGTCCGTGTCCACCGCGGAGAGCGCATCGTCGAGGATCAGGATCGGCGCGTCCTTCTTCAATGCGCGCGCGATCGAACTCCTCTGCTTCTGACCGCCCGACAGCGTGACGCCCCGCTCCCCCACAACCGTGTCATATCCGTCGGGAAACGCGATAATATTGTCGTGGATGCACGCCGTCTTGGTCGCCCTGATGATCTCATCCATCTCCTCGTTGTCCGTGCCGAATGCAATGTTGGATTTCAGGGTGTCGGAAAACAGGAAATTGTCCTGCGGCACGTAGGCGATATTTTCGCGCAGTGTTTTGAGCGGAATGCTGTTGATATCCCTTCCGTCGATAAAGATCATGCCAGGCTTTGTGTTGTAGAGATGCAGCAGCAGATTGACGAGCGTCGACTTGCCGTTTCCCGTGCGCCCGATCACGGCAAGCGTCGTCCCCGCCTTGATGTCCAGGCTGATATCCTTTAAAGTCGGCTCACTGTGCCCCCTGTGGATAAAAGTGAGGTGCTTCAGACATATATCTCCCCTGATCCAGCTCACCTTCGCCGCATGCTCTGTGTCGGCGATCTCCGGCTCCTCCTCAAATACCTCCTGTATGCGCCTGATGCCCGCGCCGCCCTGCGAGAACATGTTGATCGCCTCGCCGCAGGCGAGCATCGGCCACACGAGCATCATGATATACTGGTTGAACGCGACAAACCGACCGATCGTGATCTCCCCGGTGAGCGCGAGAAAACCGCCGTACAGCAGCGTGAGCAGGCTGCTGATGCCGATGACCACATCGAGCAGCGGAATGACGATCGACTCCATCCGGGCGATCCGCAGGTTTTTCTTTTTCGCGTTGGCGTTTGCCCCGGCAAACGCTCTGATCTGCGCCCGCTCGCGCACGAACGCCTTCACAACGCGCACGCCGGAAAAGCTCTCCTGCACAAAATCCGTGAGGTCGGACACTGCCTCCTGCCGCTCCAGATAGCGCTTTTGCATGATCTTGCCGTAATACAGCTCCCCGAACGCGATGAAGATCATCGGAATGATGGCAATGAGCGTCAGCTTGACATTGACATAGACCATCATCTGTCCGATCACCATCACGGTCATGACCACCGCGTCAAACGCCGCGATGACAGCCGGTCCGATCGCCATGCGCACCGCGTTCAGATCGCTCGTAAAACGCGTCATGAGATCGCCGGTCTTGTGCTCGTTATAGTACTCCACATCGAGCGTTTCCAGGTGTGCAAACATGTTGTCGCGGATTTCGTGCTCGATCGACCGCGATGCCCCGAAAATGAAATAGCGCCACAAAAAGCGCCCCACCGCCAGCGTCAGACCAATCCCGAGTATAATGCCGATATTGCGGAGCACGCCCTCCATGTTCATTGTATGGGCGGCGAGTCCGTCCGTGATGACGCCTGTCACTTTCGGTATGTAGAGGTTGGCAAAATCCAGTATGAACAGCGTGATGACCCCGGCCAGATACTGCCATTTATGCCGCTTAACATACTGCCAGATAAATCGAAATTGTTCCATCTTCCCAAAATATCCTTTCGTTTCATATGGGATCTGATATAAGCTCTTTTGCAGACAGCCCCGGTCATTTCAACAGCGCGTACATCTTCATATCAAGAACCTTGCCGTTCTTGACCGCGTTGTTTTGCAGTGTGCCCTCATACTGAAATCCTGCCTTTTCAAGCACCCTGCACGACGCTGTATTATATGCAAATGGCTCTGCGTAGATGCGCATGATATCGCTCTGTGCAAAAACGTACGCGCAAGTCTGCCGCACTGCCTCCGTCATGATCCCTCTGCCCCAGTACGCCTCTGCTATGTAATATCCCATCTCGGCGGTCTGCCTGTGAATGTTTTGCTGGCGGAACGCGCCGATGCTGCCGATCGCCCGATCCTCCACCGTGACCGCAAAGGCAAATGTATCGTTTTCATCCGCCGCAAGCATGGCGGCGATAAAGTCCGCTCCGTCCAGCTCCGTGTACGGGTACGGCAGCCCGTCCCGAAGGTTATCCTGTATCTTTTTATTCGAAAGCGCCGCCGCCAGATCGCCCGCGTCCGACAACTTCCATTTCCTGATCGCGCAGATCATTTTCCATCACACCCTTTCTGTACGAATATGTCAGTTTCTGTGATACGTTATCCGTAATACCCAAATTTTATCACATACTTTGCAGTAACACAATGGAACATTTTATGCTACTGTCCATTTTTCGTAGCAGTTCAGCCCTCGGCTTCCTGTTACAGGCGTCAAGCCATTCAAGAACCTGTTCGCGGTTGGCTTGATGCATCTCAGCCACTATGCTCTCTCACGGACCTCGCTGTAACCGTTTTTCCTCATGCTCTTTGATCTTTTTCTATACATGAATTATACACTTTCCAGAAGTTTCCACCTAAGAAACTGTAGAAAAATATCTTCGCCTTTCGCAAAAAGACGGACTATTATAACGAAAAAATTGAAATTGCCATACAGTATAAGGCAACACCTCACAGAGCAGCTATGAGGTGTTGCCTTTCATACAGAATGACCATTCAGATGTCTCCCAAATTAATGTACACCCAAGTACACAAGCTGAAAGAACTTATCAGATGTGTCAACAATTGGATTCAGCTACAAGTACATTTCGTACCCTTTTAACTTTTGGCTGATCTTTATATTTTTCCGCATCAAACAATTTTAACAAATAAGCTTTTCTATCTGATATCTCTTATGAAGATAACTGATTCAAATTATAGTTCCATGCGCCTTTACTAATACGTCTATAAGGCGCAATGGTATTTTGATACTAAATTGTTTCCCTGATTATGCTAACTCCATAACCTCGGCTTCAATTTCTCTTAATTCTTCAAGAGATAATGACGGAACACAATCCGCAATATCTTCCAGTGACATTTTTCCTTTTTTTATCAACCTTTCGGCTGTTTCTCGGTCTTTATCATGAGTAATTTTATCAGTAAGAGTATTTTCCATATCTTTCCAATATGTTTTCATTATCTGCTCATCATTAAATAAACTCATCATAATTGTCACTACCTCCACTTCCCGCTTGATCAAATATTCTTTTAAAACATTCCTATCCTTGCAAATACGGATTGTTTCCTTCACTGTCTGCTCTGTCATTCCATACAGTTTTCTCTGTTCATCAAAAACTTTACAAAAAATAATATATTGGTTAATAATATCCTCTGTGTCACTCTCATAGATGACCTTTGCTCTCACATTAATATCAATATCCGCACCATCAAAAAATTCTTTAGACAACGATATTGTATCGGGTTTCCTGCCTTTATTGCCTGTGTAGATGATATATAATTCTGGTTTTGGCATTGTTACTTTCTTGCTCTTATACAGGCTCTGGCTTGTTCGCTCAAAATATTCATGGTAGCTTTGTGCCAGATACAATAGTATTCTGATCAAAATATTTACCGTCCAACTGGCTTGTGCCTCCAAAAGCAACAGTAATCTGTTGTTGCCCACCATTATGCCCAAATCATTATATAAATTATCTGTTAGAACATTATCTATCGTTACAATATCCAGCGTGTCCTCAGTTGCGTCTGTATCCTCTGGGTGTAATGTTTTATACAGTTTCAACAAATTCTTTTTATCTTGGAAAAGGTCTAAAAACACACTGTTTTTTGCAGTACGCTTTGCCATGTGACGCGTCACCTTGACTTCTTGCGCCTGTTTTGTATCGTCCGACACCTTACCACCTCGATTTCTAAAAATCTATGACACAAGGTACGATATATCCTACTCCTATCACACTTCAATTATACAAAAAAACGCCTGTCCTTACAATAAAATTCACATTAAATTCCTCCCTCCGTTTCGGTCTGTTTTGTTGCCTGTTGGCTATCCCTCAGACAGCTTGATGTCGGCTTTCGTTGTGTAGCTCCCTCTTAATGTTCTTTTTGTTGTATCTGATAACTTCCGCATAGGTTAATTCTAAATTTAGCTCTTGGTTGAATTTGCGGTCAATGGTTAATCTGTATAATTTTTACCTTGGGAAATCATTATTTTCTTTCATGCGTTTATTCTGGAATCAAACAAAGAAAAGGGGCCTGGCAGACCGGATCTCTTGCTCCTCGATCAGAAGAACCGCAGAGCGATCATAATAGAAGCCAAAAGATCTGAAAAAGAATCGCAGTTGGAGACTGACTGCAGCAAGGCAGTCAGTCAGATCACCGCCATGAAATACGCAGACGGACTTTACGGCTATGAGCAGATCCTATGTTATGGCATAGCCTTCTTTCAGAAGCGGGCTATGGTTAAAACAGGGACATTGTAATGGAACAGATATATCATTGTCAAAAGTCGATCATGCCTTACTAACAGATGGTTCCCTTAAAAACATAGCAGTAAAATCTCGGTTTAAACATGCATCATCTTATTCAGGAAGGACTCCAGCTCCTCGACTGGCAGCGTCTCCTGCCGCATGGTGTCCCGATCCCTGACGGTGACAGTTCCCTTTTCCAGCGTATCGTCATCGACTGTGACTGCAGCCGGCACTCCGATGGCGTCACAGCGGCGGTATCGCTTGCCGATGCTTCCTGTTTCGTCGTATTGCACCATAAAGTGTGTGCGCAGATTTCTGTAGAGTTCCATCGCCTTTTCGGCGTGTCTCTTCTTGATCAGCGGCAGAACGGCTGCCTTGACCGGGGCAAGGTGCGGCTTGATACCCAGCACGATCCTGGTGTCCTTTTCGCTGACAGCCTCCTCCCGCAATCCCTCAAATAACACCGCCAGCACAATGCGGTCGACGCCGTACGTGGATTCGATCACATACGGAATGAACTTCTCCCGCGACGCCTCGTCAAAATATTCCATAGACCTTCCCGAGTACTCCTGGTGGCGTCTGAGGTCAAAGTCCGTGCGGTTGTGCGTCCCGTTGATCTCGCCCCAGCCAAACGGAAACAGGTACTCGATGTCGCATGCCTCCTTCGCGTAATGCGCAAGCTTCTCGTGATCGTGAAAACGTAGCTTTTCCGCAGGCAGTCCCAGATACGCAAAGAACGATTTTCCGTAGTCCTTAAAATACTGGTACAGGGCACTGTCCTCCCCCTCTTTACAAAAGGTCTGATACTCCATCTGTTCGAACTCGATCGTGCGGAACGTAAAGTTCTTGGGCGTGATCTCGTTGCGGAATGCCTTTCCGATCTGCCCGATGCCAAACGGCAGTTTTGCACGCATGGAGCGCAGGACATTCAGATAGTTGACATACTCGCCCTGCGCGTTTTCCGGTCTCAGATAGATCGTACTCGCGCTGTCATTCGTCGCGCCGCGCTGCGTCTCAAACATTAGATTGAATTGTCGTATATCGGTAAAATTGGATTTCCCGCACACCGGGCACGGCACTTTCTGCTGACGGATATACGCAAGCATTTCCTCCTGTGTCATGCCGTCCGCATTGACAGACGCATCATGCTCCTGGATCAGATTGTCCGCACGGTGTCTGGTCTTGCACTCTCTGCAGTCCAAAAGCGGATCTGTGAAACCAGCCAGATGTCCGCTCGCCTCCCACACCCTGGGATTCATCAGGATATCCGCATCCAGTTCATAGCTGTTTTCCCGCAGCTGGATAAAATAATATCTCCACGCGTCCTTGATCTGATTTTTCAACCTTGTCCCCAGCGGTCCGTAATCCCACGTGTTTGCGAGACCTCCATAAATCTCACTTCCCTGATAAATGAATCCGTACTGATTGCAGTAGGACACCATCTCCTCCATCGTAAAGCTTCTTTTTTCCATGTTGCTCATCCTTTCATAATTATATTTTTATATTATATATTTGCATTTCCATTTTATCGGTAAGGGCTCATTTTCTCCGCACGGATCTGCGGAATCTGCGCAGCGAAACGACCTTCTCCATAACTGCGGTCGAGCAGGGAAATAACCTTCTTCCCTGCTCGCGCGCCGGGCACCCGTCAGCTTTTGCTGACATCCTTCCTCGGGGTGCCCGTGCGCACAAAAAAGCCCTAAGTATACTCACATATACTTAGGGCGAATAAACGACCGCGGTCCCACCTAATTTCAGATATCAAATCTGCGCTCTTCATGGTACGGATTGTCAGCAATCTTATACCACATTCCTTTTAACGGTGGAATCTCCGTCGGATACTACTATATTTCCAAGTTCGCTCCGCTGCTCCAAGACGCCTTCCATGCTCTCTTCATAAGGGTTCACACCTTCCACCCTCTCTCTGAAATCCAAGGCACATGTACTACTTCTTTTCTTTGCATTTGCTCTGTATTTGTATTGATTATATGGGAAACCGCTCTTCTTGTCAAGCGATTTTTTGAGTAATATACCGTCGAGCTACCCTGCTTTCCTGACGACATATCCCCTGTAATAATTGATGCATCTCTTTCTCCCTCTTTGCCGCCACTCCCTTGTCGAATCCACTTTGGTGACACTGGGTCTGCTCTCGCGCCCACAGAGGATATCATATAGATCCGCCTCATACAGCTGCATAAGTGCAAACATCGCATCTGCGGGTGGAAAGCTCTTGCCCGCCTCATACTTGTAGATCGCCTGGACGGAGCCCACTCCAAGATACTTTCTCACCTCGTCCACCGTGAGTTTTTTCGCCTTTCGCAGATGCTTCAGATTGCGCCCGATCGATTTCGCATCATATTCCAGTCTGTCGATCAATACTCTCTCCTCCCTGTCTATACCACTGTCTTTAATATCTGATAGATCGCAGTGCCATCCCTGCGCCCAAACAGATGCAGCGAGCCCGTGTACAACTGTCTGGGCGCTGCATCCTGGTTCTCATCAGCATACGCAAAAATCTGTGCGATCATGTGCTCATAGCCCGTTCCATGGAATGCCTCCTTAAGCTTATTCATCATGGAAATGTGCTCGGTATATCTCGCATGTTCCACAGCGAGGTCAAGCATCTTTGACTTGTTTTGCAATTCCTGCCGCCGCGCAGCATCGTCCGCGGAATGCAGTGCCATCAATCCATTCTCAATATTGGACGCAATGACAACATCTGTCTTTGCAGGTTCTTCCCTGAGTTTAAAAAAATCCGCAACTGCCCTGAATCCCTTGTCGTTACTCACGATCACGATCTGCGTCTCCCCGCTCTGGCTGAGCACGCCGCACTCAGACGCAATATAAAAGTCCAATGCGTTCTTTCCTGTGTTCGCGAGCTTGTATACCCTAAGATCACACGCGGTCTGCCTGATCGATTCCATATACTCCGCCCTGATCCTGCCACAGCACTGACTGTAAAAAATGCATAAGATATCCTTCGATCCAAGGTATTCGACACCCTTAAGTCCGTGTGCTCCCCACACATTCTCATAATCCACCAGAACCGCCGCCATCTGCCACACCTCTCTTTGCATAATCTGTATGATTTGTACCTTACGTGACAAGTTCCTGCCGATCTCGGTCAGGACTTACAAACCATACGTTCTTTATTATGCTTATGATACCACAAAGATACTATCCTGTCATTGACGGCATAGTTAAATTGGAGAGATCAGACGTTCGAATCAAATTCTCTGTACCGGATGCCGGATCACCGTTTTTAGTCTTTCAGACGCTGTCCGCCTCGCATCGCTCAGATAGATCTCGTGGTGCATCCGCTCGTCACTGATGTCGAGCCGATATCCCTGTTCTTCCATAAAATCATGCATCCGTCTGACAGTCTCCGGCTCATTATCGTAAGGTCCGATGTGCATACACTGCACGCACAACCCCTCATGATATGTCCAAAACGCCACCTTAGAAAAATCCTGATCCTTTTTCGTTTCAGCCTCTTTGACTGCCCAGTTAAAATCGTCCTCTGTCACAAAATCCGGCAGCCTGATCACAGAGAGAAACTCAAAATTCTCCTTGTGCGCATAGTCGATCCCCTGCACACCCTCCTGCCACCAGAATCCCTCCAGCGGCGGAACCACATAATCAAAATACCCCTCGATCTGATGACTGCCCTTCTTGCTCATCTTGATCGTAAAGGCGATCGCGTACAGCAGTCCGATCGACTGCTTGTACGCACTTCCCTCGATGTTCGGATCACCCTTTCCGCGGACTGCAATATAATTCATCGCGGGCACTTCAACGAAACCAGGCCTGTTTTTGGGCATATAAAATTCCTTGTACTCTTTCTTGTAGTCAAATGGCATCCTTTTCCACCTCGATATCCGATTCGTTCTCGGGACCTCTTTGTCCCTGATCCTGTTTATGACCGCCCGCATCTCTTTTAGGGCAGCTCCCCTACCATAGCAACCGCCTGCTCGATAATATTCTGAAATGCCTCGATCAGCACACCCTTCCTGCTGTCATCGATGTCCATCTTGTCGATAATATCGCTGTAGACACCTGCTGTCGCCCCAAGTGAGTCCTGAACGTTCCTGACAGACGCGCGGTTTCTCTCTACCGCCTCCTCAATCGCATCGCGGACCTCAACGGTACCCGAAACACTGCTCTTGACGACGTCAAAATATCTGCTGGTCTTTTCCATGCTCTTGATATTGCAGAGCATCGCCTCGTCCGATGCCTGAATGAACTTGTTGAGTTCGCTGCTCTGGCGCTCCACTTCAACAATGTTCGCGTGAATGCCTGCAACCATATCCTGACTCATCTTGGCGAGCTTTCC
This sequence comes from uncultured Lachnospiraceae bacterium, assembly GCA_910588595.1. Taxonomy (GTDB): domain Bacteria; phylum Bacillota; class Clostridia; order Lachnospirales; family Lachnospiraceae; genus COE1. The sequence goes on from CAJUQU010000026.1 coordinate 10,555, forward strand.
TACTTCCTCCGCCACAACCGCAAAGCCTTTGCCCTGCTCGCCGGCTCTCGCCGCCTCGATACTCGCATTCAGTGCCAGAAGATCTGTCTGGTCTGCAACCTCACTGATGCCTGTGAGGCTGTTTCTGATCTTATCCAGTGCCCCCTGCAGCATCTCAAACGTTTTCGTCATATTCTTAAAATTTTCTTGCAGCGCATTGGAGTCCTGTTTCAACTGATCCATCTGTGCCTGTGCTTCCATGACAGACTGATCAATTTCCGTCTCCACATCACTGAACTGGTCCGCCGCCGTCGTAATGTCATGAAACCCATCGTCCAGTGCGATGATCTCCCCCTGCAGACTGACCATATCGTCCTGCAGTCCCGTGAGCCGGTCATTTGCATAGCGCATCTTCTGCGCAGTCAAAAACACATCTTCCGCCAGTTCATCCACGACTTTACACGCACTTCCCAGCGCGTAATCCAAGGGATATTTGTCAAAGTCCTCCCGCTTCTCCAATTCCGCGATCCCTGCAGATTCTTTAATTTTTTTCTTATTTCCAAATAATTGAAACACGTCTTTTCCCCCTACTCAAATGCCAGACAGCACATTGTCTGATTTACAAACTGTGTGTTGTAATGCTCTCCGACACCGACCATGCCTGCATGCGAGAAGCTGCGGCTCATCTCTGCCAGATAACTGTCCCAGTAGTGGTCATCATTGAACATGATATACCTAAACAGACAGTTAATAGAGAGCACCGCCGACACACTGCCAAGATCATTCCTGATCCTAGAGATCGTGTCCTGCACGACCTTCCTGTAGTCTCCCATACTCAGTATCGTGAGGAAATCCATCTTGTTTGCAGGGCGGAAAGTCGTGATGCTGCCATCCGCCTCAACCCCCTTTATGGAAATGATATATGTATCGGAATCACAGACATGTCCAAACGGATTCTTGAAAGTCTGTGTCGTGATCTTGTCCCTGCTGATTCCCAGCTCGGTAGTGTACACCTTCTCAGCGGACATATTTTCAAGTGTGCGGATTCTATATTCTTTGGGATTGGCTTCTGTCACCATGAATTGTTTCTCGTTTTCCTGTGGATGGACATATATGTTTTCCTTGTACGACTTGATCTTTCCCTTTAGATTCTTGAAGATGAAAAATGCGCAGGCGTCCCTGTAGACTTTTCCGTTGCACGCGACCGATGACGAATTGCTCGTACCTCCTGCAAGATCGTATCCCGCACGGCACAGATAGTCAGACAACGTCGTGACAGCGCGCACATCCGCACCCGCTGAGCAGAGATCAAAACACGCCGTTCTCCCCTTTTCACCGCCCACTGCTTTCACGGCATTTTCAAGCCGCCTAATATATTTCACGGGCATCACAGACGCTTGTTCGAGAACATCCGCCACCACCCTGATGTCTTCTTTCATCGCGATCACCGTGATGCCCGCATCGAAAAACTGCTTGTCTGTGTACGTCTGCCCGACTCCTCCGATCGATGCCACACCTGGAAAAGCGTTCTCGATCTCCGCAGCCGTGCGCTCAAGCATATCCTCACTCGCAACAGAAAAGAACAGCGCAGCAGGCGATGAGATATTTTTTACCGCCTCTGTCACATTCCCCGTCCTGCTGCTGCCATATGCAAACTTCATATCTGTTCCTCCGTCTTTCATATTGTATATAGTAGATTTAGTACGTCATTTTCCTTATAACAGTATAAAACATTTTTCCCAAAGTCTCAACACAAAAATCGGATTTGCGGCAAAATCAGCGTTCATTGCGCCTATCAGGAACAGCAGACATTTATTGCTGGGCTGACAGCATCCCGCAGGCACGGCGGTCGACAATGGATAAAAGAGAGTACACAAAACCTTTGTGTGCCGCGTTTGATTCCAGTGTTTTTACTGCTGCCCTCTCAACCAGAGTGAGAACTGTCTAAGCACATTCATGTACAATTCGTTGTCGTCTGCCTTTTCTAAGTCTGTCATCTTGGAGAATCCTGTGTTATCCCTTTTCCTGCCGGACATATTGTCGAGTTGCTCCAAATAATCGAATTGATAATATCCGATTCCAATAAACTGGATAAATACATTCATGTCCGATGATTTGAGGATGATCCTGTCTGTTTCAGATATGTCAGCGTTTACTCCGTCTGTGATAAAGAGAATGAACGTTGACTGCGCATCATTCACGATTGCGCCAACTTTGCGTGACATACTGCTGTTCCTCTAAAATCTATCCTGGCATCTCACGCTGCCCTCTATGATCGCACTTAATACCGGAGCATAATTTGTCCCGCCCATGGAGTAGCCTGACACAGAGATCACATTACTTACATAGTCTTCATAATTGGACAATGACAGATCCGCCATCTTTCTATAATCACTTTGGAACAGATACACATCAATGGAGCCGTTGTCATCAAAGGTAAGCCCCAGCGGAACAAGCCTGTTAATGGTATGCTGGACGGTTCCGTTTACGTAGAGCGGGAGCATCGAGCCGCTGTAATCAAGAACCACAACCACCTTTACTCTTGCAGATGCGAGGTTTACACCGTTTTCCTTGCTGAGACTGACAACGCACTTGCTCAGGTTGACAACATGTTTCTCGAGATTCACCTTGTCTTTTGACAAGCTGATCTTTCCCATGATCTTCTGCGTCAATTCCCTCTCGGGTTCGTCCGGTGCGGGAGATGCCGTCTCAGACGCCGGACGGTCCGGAACAGCCGGGATTGACTGCGGATCAGCGGGCGCTGCATTGTCCGGGCTTTGACCAGACGGCTCCGAATCGATCTCTGTGCCGCCATATGCCGCCAACAGTGCCGACAGTCCGCCATTAAAACCTTTGGCTATCGCATTGATGCGCCATTCGCCTTTGCGATAGATCTCAACAGAGATAAATGCTTTTTCCTGTCTGAAATCCGATCCGGACAGTTCCATTGAGATCTGGGGCGTGTTGTCCTGTGTCAATATAAAACGATGTGTGGCAATTTCTCCCATAGTGCCGCTTCCGTCAATGCTGGCAGTAAATACGAGCCTGTCAATGGCAGGCGGGAGTTTTGACAAGTCTACCGAGAATTTTGCAGTGTTATTGTCCAGCGTAAGAGTGATCTCATTTGCCGGAGACGTTGTCTGGTTGTAGAATATCATGTATCTGTCATCGGAGAGTTTGCCTGACTGATCGATCCCAAAACAGCTGAAATCATAGACTGCCGGACCGACAACAGCCATCTCTATGCAGAATTGGGCACCTGGATCTATATAGTTTGCAATTTTTTCGCGCATACCGCGTTGTAAGTTCATAATCTACCCCCTAATACATGTTTGCATGAATGATCAAATGATATGTATCCAGCTGCCGAAAACAATGCCATCCTGCGTCAGCTGAATTACGCAATATAACACAGAGCAGTGCATACGACACTCCAGCGACGTTATATAGATGGCGGGAATGATTTTTATGCGCGTTCCGGATTATATTGATCACTATATCACACTATACCATATTTCTGTATGGATGTCATGATGTTTATGGGGATGTCCCTATACCCTGTGCGCCGTCGGGCGCACCTGAAAAAACCGTCTGCATTTATGCAGGCGGTTTTCATAATAGGATTTTTATCATTTCCACTGCGTGGCGGTATGAGAATCGTCTTTCAACTTATCAAGTAATCGTTGCTTTTAAGGAAGGAAGAAGCGATCAATCCCAGGAAGCGGTGCTAGCAACGCCTCTTACATCGTTAAACACATACAGCGCCCTTGTCGCTTTTCCGCCCGCGTCAAACAAGGTCATATTGTCCCATGAACTTCCCTGATCTGTCGTCGAAAACTCACTTCCGCCGCTTTTGAACAGATCCTCATAACTTTGCGATACGGAGGAGGCCCAGCCGGTACCGTATGTTCCCCATGTATCACTCGGTGTACCGATCCATGCAGGCTCCCAGTAAAATACGCCGAGACCATATCCAGGGCGGACATCGTTTACCCGGGCAACGCCGTTAAATACTTCATAGAGCGCCTGTGCCTGTCCGTCGATACTTACCGGATACTCAGAATACCTCATAGCATCAGAACCATTAATATTGTTCATGGATCCGTCTGCATCATCAAACGTATACGGATATGCCGTCTCTGCCACCATAACTTTTTTATTGTATTTCTGTGCAATGTTCTTTAGAACAGTTGTCATTTCAGATACTTTTCCGTCCCACATCGGATAGAACGAGGCAGCATACACATCGTAATCGACATTTCTCTGGCTGAGCTGCTCTGCATACCATTCTCCATCCGCAAGCAGCCGTGTAAAGTGCAGCACCTTTAAGACATTTCTGCCATACTTCTGATTGATGTCATCCACTGCATAGCATCCCTGCTGCATTAAATCTGCCACGCCCGAACTCAAATCCCAGACATCATCAAAGAATCCGCCCTCTCCACACAGGGAGCCGTTTGTCTCGTTTCCGATCTGGACCATGCCGATATCTACACCGTAATCGATCAGTTCGCAAAGCGATTGATATGTAAAATTGTATACTGCATCCTTTTTGTATTTTAGGTTGTAATCTGCCCATGCCTTGGGCGCATAGTGTTTTGCAGGGTCTGTCCAGAAATCCGAGTAGTGGAAATCGATAAAGACTTTCATTCCGGCATCTGTTGCTCTTTTACCCAATACCTTGGCTGTATATAAAGTACAGTTTCCGCCGCCATACCCCTTATACGGATACTCTGCCTGATATGGATTGTTCCAGATACGGATCCGCACATAGTTGACGCCCGCGCCTGCAAGGATGTTAAAAATATCATCCTGTGTCCCGTTCGGATATGCAAATCTTACTCCACTTTCTTCCAAAGCCAAGACAGAAGAAATATCGACTCCGCGGAAAAAGTCATCCGTCATGCCTACCACCTGCGGAACCCCTGAAACCGAGGCAGACGCATGTCCCGTCTCCACTCCGCCCAGTCCCCCGACGATCATCAGCGCGACTGCCAGTGACAATGAAATCACCATTTTGACTGTCTGTCCAACAACTCTTTTCATAAAACATCCATCCTTTCCCTAAATTTTAATTCACGCCCTATTCTATCAGACCGGGTCTTGCATTTCAATAAATAAAATTGTACAATATATACATATTCTTGTCATGGAGGGGCGTTATGTTTATTAATTATGGAAATTCTCCCGAAGATAAGCCTGAAGGAAATCAGAACAAAGAGAAACCCCTTGTGGTCAACAGCTGCGGAACTTACAGACTGGATTCACAGCCGAAACTTCTGACTTGCAGACCAAACGGAAGAATTGATTATCAGCTGATCTATATCGCTTTCGGAACAGGCTATTTCTATTTTGACAAGGACACACCTACCTGCATTGAGTCCGGAAATATGGTTCTCTATCATCCTGAGGAATTTCAGAAATACATCTACCTGGACAGGGATCACCCCACCGTATACTGGATCCACTAAGATATCAATATAGAATCCTACATTGCGGGCAGCGGTCTCAGCGTCAGCTCTTTCTTTCGAAAGTTTAAGCACTATACCGGCGTGACACCGCTCCAGTATCTCATCAATATCCGCCTGTCCAACGCAAAGAAACTGCTGGAAACGACCGATCATTCGGTCAGCGAGATCGCCTCCCTGACAGGTTATGACAACGCACTGTATTTTAGCCGGTTGTTCCACAGACATATCGGGATGTCACCGAGAGAATATAAGAGAAGTACTGTCTAAATGCCGTTCATACAATCGGAATATGAAACCACACAAGGAGACAACAGACCATGCGCAAATTGAACAAGATAAAAGCAACCTATACGACACTGGCAGTGCTGCCGCTTGCGGTCTCTCTGACAGCCTGCCAGTCAGCTGTTTCACAGCCTGAGACGCAGCCCGAAAGTTCCTTTGCCGACACAGCGCAGCAGGAGACATCGCCGGGATCACTGCCTGAGACCGCGGAGACCGCCGCAGACAACGGCGACGCAGACAGTGAACCGATCCTGATCTACACTGGCATACAGGCGGCAGTCTCGGAGCACGATGCGGATTATCCTTATTACGCGGAATTAGAAAAATATTTAGACGAAAAACAGTTTGTGCTCATGAGGATCGCTCATAAGAGCCAATCCGAACTTTACAAGGGCGATGAAACGCTGGAGTGGGATGCGCAGGACTGGGATCTGGTGTACCCTCTGGGTCAGATCAGTTACTATGACTGCGGCTACGGCAAGATTGATTATGACAACGACGGCACACCGGAAATCTTTTACCGCACGATCGACAGCGCCAAGCGGCTCACGGCAACGCTCTACCAGACAGACGATGCGGCAGAACAGATCACGGCAGAATGCGATTTCCTGGACATGTTTCACGACACACTGCCGCAGGAGGGCACCGTGCAGCAGTTGTGGTTCAGACAGTTCGGGGAAAATATTGTGTCTTTCCGACTGCTGCGTCTGCGTGACAGCGAAGAATTTGTCCTGTGCAGTGACCTTGTAACTGCTGACGCGGACAAAAAGACCACCAGATGCACCCGCTTAGAGACGCGCAGCCTGACTGTCACGACTGAACTTTCAGACGATATCGAGTACGCTTCTGAGCGGGATATTTTTCAGGAACGCGTCTTAAATCTCTCAAAGGGTGAGGGGGAAGCGTTTCAGAACCTGCGCCGGGAACAATTGATCCAGTACCAGGAAGAGCGGCTGATCGATCCTGCACTCGAGACTTTTGGTCTGCCGACAGGGCTGTCTGATCTTCTCAAGGAAGTGCTTGCGGACACACAGCGGTATACCTATAACGGGGACACGGAAGCGCTCTCTGCCTACGAGGATCAGGCGCATCGGCTGACAGCAGAACAGGTGCAGACATACCTCGGTGACGCATTCCCGGATTACTACAGTTGGGGCCAGATCACATGCGCATACCTGGTGGATCTGGACAGGGACGGCCAGGAGGAATTGTCACTGTTTTATGACTCCGGCGGCACTGCGGGATTTGCAGATATGGATATCTGGCGGCTGACAGCGGACAGTGATCCGGAACTTCTGCACACATTTCCCATGCAGCGCGGAACAGCGAGACTGCTCGACTACAAAGGCGCTTACTATTTTGTCGCCCCCCATTACAATTTTTATACCAGGGAGACAATCGGATTTTATGTTTTGACCGCAGATACGGACAACACCCTGCAGCTTTACAGCCTGAACCTGGAAAATAAGGAAAACCAAAAGCGCTGGATCGAGACTTACCGTAACGGAAACATGGAGCCCCGCCTGGAACAGTCTCTCGCCACGTATATCGAGTCGATCAAAAGGGACGTGGAGGAAAAAACGGTCTCCAATGACGATTACCAGCTGATCGACGGAAATGCGGAAACCCCTTATCAGGAGTCGGACACAGCGTTCCCGCTCGACGCCTTTTCCAACAGCCAGTACGATCAAAAATGCTGCCGTATCGTGGATCTCGACAATGACGGCAGCGTGGAATGTGTCAGAAAATCAATCTGGTATCCGAGCAGCCTGAGCAGTACACTTGGCATGACCGTCGAATTGTACAAGGAATACGAGTCCTATGTCCATTTGGCACAGATTTGTTTTCCATTCTTCGCCAGTACAGGTTCGTATGCGGACGATCTGGGGACTGTCGTGAGCGATGCGGAAATATTCACGACAGTTCCTGTTCAGCTGTGGTTCCAGACATTTGACCAGAAAGTCTACACGTTTTGTGTCAATCGCATCAGCGGAAGCTCTGACTATCTGCTGGAAGTCAGCCTGATCGAGGGCGAGCAGCTGCACCCGCTCCTGCAATACCTGCTGATCGCAGAAAAAAAGTACACCTTCGAAAAAATGTGAGCGCGCTCTCACCAGCAAAGACCGACTCAGCCTTTGATTCTCTCCACCCGCTCGATCACGCAGGTGTGCTCCTTCGTCTTTTTCCCGTAGCTGATCCCCACGAGCAGAATCTCGCCGTAATAGTCTCTCAGCGAATCCGGATAGCGCTTCTCCCGAATCTGGGTGATCGCCGTGTCGGCGCCCTGATTCCATTTCAACTCCACGACGATCACCGGCCGCTGCGGGCAATGGGGCAGCGGCAGATAGACCAGATCCGCAAACCCTTTTCCGCACGGAATTCGCGGAATCTTCCCATGCCAGCCACCTCCTAACCGCTATTCAGCCGTGATCACCTCCGCCAGCGCGCCGTACAGGTCGCGGTCCAGCTCCAGCGCGCCAAGCTGCCCCGGCAGATCCGCGTGTGCTGTCTGTGACTCGATCACGTTGAACACACTCTCTTTCAGGTCAAATGCGATCTCCGCGCGGTCCAGGATCTGGAAGCATCTGCCAGCCACGTTGTTCTCTGCGCGCACCCGCTCTCTCAGATACAGGACTGTCTCCTCATTCACAGGAACGTTCTTCATGACAACGCTGAACGTCCCAGCCATCTGCCGTCCGCCCTCACTGTCCACCGCCTGTGCCACAGCGCTGCGTCCTGCCCCGCTGCCGCCTTCCGAACCCGCTTCCGCAGTAATCTGTGCGCGCTCGATGCCGCAGAAGGTGATGATATAATCTCTCCGCTCAGGGATCAGCGACAGCTCCCCGTCGGCGCTGCCGATCCGCAGGCATCCGCCCTCCTCCTGCCAGCTATAGCGCGTCCTGACACATGTTTCGCGCTGATAGTCATTCGAGCGGTTGTCGTCCTCGTACAGTGTGAACGCGCCGTCCGCCCCCGTATACACATAAAGGTGGAGCTGCGCGGGATTCTCGTCCGCGCTCTCCATATAATCCTCCTGCAAAGGTATGACCGTCCCCGCTTTCGCCAGAACCGGAATGGATGTAAGATCGCGGTACAGGCTCATTTTCCTGCCGCCGCGATAGCGCAACCCCGTAAAGATATCGTACCACATTCCCTCCGGGATCCATGCATCCACTTTCGCCATGCGCAGGCTCCTGATGCAGGGCGTTGTGATCGCCGCCACCATCAGCCCGCTGCCAAACAGATACTGATCCGGCACCTGATAAGCCTCGCCGGCGCCCGGATATGCGTAGTACATGGGCAGTACCAAAGGGATTCCCTCCGCGTACTGTCTGTAATTCATCGCGTACAGATAGGGGATCATTCTGTGGCGCAGGCGCAGGAATTCCTCCATCACAGCGCGGATCTCCGGTCTGAACCGCCACGGTTCCTTGGAATTGAACCGGCTGTTCGTCGAGTGCAGGCGCATGATCGGCGAGAAGACACCATACTGCACCCATCTGCCGCTGAGCTCATCGTCCTTCACGCCCTGCATATGTCCGCCGATATCGTGGCTCCACATGCCATAGCCGATGTTGGTCGCGGACGCCGTGAAATACGGCTGGAAATCAAGCGACTCCCACGTCACGATCGTATCGCCCGAAAAACCGACCGGATAGCGGTGGCTTCCAGGTCCCGCGTACCTTGAAAATGTCATGGGCCGTTTCCCGTCCCGCGCATTGTCCAGAAAATGATAGTGATTGAGCATCCACAGCGGATCGAGCCCTTCAAGCCTTGACTCTGTTCCCTGCTGCCAGTCGATCCACCAGAAATCGATGCCATCCGCCTCCTGCGGATGATGCAGGACAGTAAAGTAAGCCTCCATGAACTCTTCGTCGGACACGTCAAATGCAACCGGCAGTCCGTTCTCCCGATCCGCGTCGCTCATCCCCATCGCCCTGCTCATGGCGTCGTACTGATCCTCATAAGCGCGCACCCCGTCCGCCGGGTGCACATTCAGGGTGACGTGAAGATTCCGTTCATGGAGCCAGCCCAGGAATCCTGCCGGATCCGGAAACAGCTCACGGTTCCACGTGTACCCCGTCCAGCCGCTGCCGTACTTCTCATCCACGTCCACCAGATGCCAGTCCATATCTATGACTGCCACCGCAAAAGGAATCTTCTCCGCCGCAAAGCGCTCGATCAGCTCACGGTAGCTTTCCTCCGTGTATTTGTGATATCTGCTCCACCAGTTCCCGAGCGCATACCTTGGCACCATGGGCGTCGTCCCGCACAGCCTGTAGAAATCCTGTATACACGTGAGATAATCCGTGCCGTATCCCCAGAAATACAGATCCTCCACCTGCTCCCTGCGCGCCTCGATCCACCCGTCCTCCCTGATGATCAGGGAATTGCTGTCGTCCATCACCGCATAGCCGCGCAGGGAGACCAGCCCGTCCGCGAGCGGGATCACGCCGTCCGCGCCGTCAAGCGTCCTGGTCGTCCCCCGCAGTTCACGTCCGTCATCTGCATTGATCGTATCTCCGTAGTGCCACACATTCTCTTTTGCCAGAAATCCACCCTCGACTTTGATGTAGAGACCGTCCGCGCAGAAGCGCTTTTTGTCATAATGGAGATGAATCCTGTCCGTACTGATCTCCAGCGAATCCGCCGTGTCTGTCACCTGATAGTCGCACACGCCCAGATCCCTGTTCCACACAACCTGTGTCGGCCTGTCCTCAAAGATGCCCTTCTCCGAGTACTCTAGTCTGACCAGCCCCGCTGTCAGCACGCTGATGCGGTAGTCCGCACCCTGTATGATATTTTCTTTCCTGCACACCGGCTCTGCCTGTATACGATACTGCTCCTTCATCTTTTCACCTCTCTGTTCCTGTTTTAAGGCACTGCCAGACCGGATCCGGTCTGCCCCCCGTTTCTATTTTTTCAGATACATCCTCGCCTCATAAGGACGAAGCGTCCCCGTCTCGTCTGCGTCCCTGTAATTGCTGACCAGCAGCTCCATATCAGAAACGTCCTCGTCCAGCAAATAACTGACAGTCGTGTCATAAAAATTGCACAGGACAAGAAGCGTGTGATCCTCATTTGTCCTGGTATAGGCAAAGATATTCTCGTCATCCGCCAACAGCAGCCTGAAATCGCCGTTCACAAACACATCATACTCCTTGCGCAGGCGGACCAGCTTTTTATAGCAGGAAAAGACCGAATCCTCGTCGTTCATCTGGCTTTCGGCATGGATCTCTCTGTAGTTCGGATTGATCTTCAGCCACGGCGTTCCCTTCGTAAAACCAGCATTCTCCCCGTCATTCCACTGCATCGGCGTCCTTGCGTTATCGCGGCTCTTTGCGTGGATAGAGCGCATGATCTCCTCCCTGGAGTAGCCCTTTTCAAGCCGCTCCTGATACAGGTTCAGCGTCTCGATATCGCGGTAATCCTCCATCTCATACTGCACGTTGGTCATTCCGAGCTCTTCGCCCTGATAGATATACGGCGTTCCCTGCAGCCCGTGCAGGAGGATCGCCAGCATCTTTGCGGACTCGACCCGGTACTGCCCGTCGTTGCCCCAGCGTGAGACGATGCGCGGCAGGTCGTGGTTGTTCCAGAACAGGCTGTTCCAGCCTTTTTGGCAAAGCTGTGTCTGCCAGCGCTCAAACACTTCCTTGAGCTTCATGAACGGCAGCGGCGCCAGATCCCACTTCTCTTTTCCCTCGATCTGATCCAGACAGATGTGCTCAAACTGAAACACCATGGACAGCTCGCTGTTGTCCGGATTGCTGTAGAGCTTTGCAAGCTCCGTCGTGGCGCCCCACGCCTCCCCGACTGTGACCAGATCCGCTTTCTGAAACGTCTCCCTGCTCAGCTCCCGCAGATACTCATGCAGGCGCGGTCCGTTGTTCGTGATCTTTTTGTCCGGCTCCTTCGCGATCTGGTCGATCACGTCCAGCCTGAAACCGCCAACGCCCTTATCGATCCACCAGTTGATCATATCATAGATCTCCCGGCGCAGCCTGGGATTTTCCCAGTTGAGATCAGGCTGCTTCACGGAAAACTGGTGAAAATAATACTGCTGTAACGCCGGAACCCACTCCCACGCCGAACCGCCGAAGGCTGCGCGCATGTCGTTTGGATATTCTCCCTCCACGCCGTCTCTCCAGACATAGTAGTCATGATACGGGTTCTCCCTGCTCTTTTTTGCCTCCTGGAACCAGCGGTGCTCGTCCGAGGAGTGGTTCAGCACCAGATCCATGATGATGCGGATATGGTGTTTCTCCGCCTCCCTGATCAGCGCCTCCATGTCATCCAGCGTGCCGAACATCGGATCGATATCCTGGTAATCAGAGATATCATACCCGTTGTCGTCCTGCGGCGACCTGCACACCGGCGAGAGCCAGATCGCATCGATCCCGAGCTCTTCCAGATAATCCAGCTTTGCGATGATGCCCTGCAGGTCGCCGATCCCGTCCCCGTTGCTGTCCGCAAAGCTGCGCGGATAGATCTGGTAGATCACCGCGCGCTTCCACCACCTGTCACTGCCTTTCTGATTTGTGTCCTTCATCTCGTCTTTCATTTATAATCGTTCTCCTTTCAAAATGTTTGTCGATCCAATCATATGTGATCTTCACTCATCCAGGATCATGTTTGGCGGCAATTCTTTTCTCATTTTTTTCATTATTGTAAAGGGATCCCCGATCCATACATTCTCGTAGGCATTGTTGAAATAGACGGCGGTCACAATTATCACATCTTTCCTGTCATTCCCCCGTCGCCCAGATAAATGTTCAGTATACAACAACCACCCTGCCCCAAAATAATTCTGCATCAAACACGCCCTATCAAATTTATCTGCTGCTTCTCGTATTTTATCATGGTATCTGAGATGTGTAAAGAAATTCCGGCAACCTGGATCCGGACGCGTACTGGAACACCGGACTTAACGGGTACAGGCTGCTAGAGCGTGTTTGAAAAATGCTTTCCGTCAGATGTACGTCACAGTTTGTGGG
>CAJUQU010000027.1 GCA_910588595.1 uncultured Lachnospiraceae bacterium
GCTCTTCCGATCTCCGGTTTCGCAAAATACAGCAGACAGTCCCCGTCCGCTGTCTCTTCCCTGCGCCTGACAGGGACGAAAACCCAGCCCCCGTCCTTCTCCAGATAGAGCTGTGTCTGACCGCTTTTTGCCAGATACATACTGCTTCTGACGCAAAGCAGCAGCGCAGTATCGAAAACCTCAATCTCATGATCCTCATAATCACAGCAGGAATACTGCTGTCTTACCTCTATTTCATTAAAATAAATATTCTGTATCAACGGCGCCACATCATAATCATTTTCTATCAGGGTAACGCGAATCTGAAAGGCGCTGTATGTATCATCCTCCACCATTTTACCAGGCAAGTCAAACCCGATTTTTCCGCTCTGCAAAAAAGCATACGTCGTATCAAATGCCACTGGGAGTTCTTCCCATCCCCCGGCAGACTGATACTCCCACTTCAGTCTGGCAAGCGGAATGAATCCCTTCGCAATGGGATTGCGACTCACCTCATAATCCGTGCGGATATCAAAAGTGATAACGGTCTGCCTCCTGGTGGAAAATTCCTTGTCCATAATAAAATAACAGCAGTTTCCTTCTTTTGGAGATTCCCCAAAAGGATACAGACGCATCTGTTTGTCCAGATCATTTCCGATATTCACATATTTGTCCAGCAAATCCCCACACAGAATATACGCTCCCATCAGCCGTATAGAATAAGGCCATTCCTTCGAAAGCGTCTCAAATACCATATCTCCGGCAAAAAAACGAGTTCCCTTCATCAAAGAAACCTGCAGATCAGGCAGCCCCGCTGGAAGCTCCACACTGATAGAGCCTTGTGCCGGTCTTGCATGATTCATGGAAAAGCCAAATAATTTCAGGTATTTCTGCCGCTTCCATCCGCAGAGCTGACTGATATGATACTGCTGGATCTCCTTCAGCCATGAGAGAAGCCCAAGCAGCATAATTCCTGGATCAGACTGGTTGTGATTGGTCCAGTCCGAACAAATCCCAGGTATTTGAAATACCGCATCTGCTTCAATTTCCTGATAAGATTTATCGTCCAGATTCAAATTGTAAAACATAAATAACCTGTGCTCCTTCTCATCCGTAACAGTTATCAGGGCTCTGCAATCACCTCATGATAGCCGCTTCTGGGCAGTCTGTAAAATGGCAGCAGCCGTTCCTCATTCACTTCGTATTCCTCAAAGCGTCCACTTCTGTATTTCCGCAAGGAAAGCTGACTGATATATTTTACCCCTTCCACCTTTTTGAGTGCATGGGTGATCTGATTTTTGTCCGGGAGTGTACCGATTTCCCATCCGTCCCCATAAAAATTGCCGTGCATTGGGTCCAAGAAACGTTCCAATTCCTCGCGAACCCTTTTGAGTGTGTCAAAAATCTCTTTCTTCTGCAAAAGCTCCAAGACGACTTTCACATCCAACCGTATCAACTCCGGCATCACGATATGAAATTGTCCGCGGTTTACAATATTCTCATCCATGTGCGCGGTCAGATCACTGTAAATCTTCTTCCTGGTACGCTCAAAGCTGTAAAAGCTCTCTCCGTAATCCCGCGGAAGCACAACCAGCGTCACAGCTCCCGGCTGAGGTCTTCCCAGTTCATCATACCCGGCAAAGCAGCGAACCTTGCTGATGTCTCTGGCTGCTTCTCTTGCCATGTCCTCATAGTCCTCCGCTGAGATACAGCGCCTGTTGTGGCGCAGCAGATTCGCATTTCTCTCCACAGCCTCCATCACTGTCTCCTCGGCAAGGCCGCACACTGTCGACATAGGATTAAACACACTGTTGACAAATCCAACTGTCCGATCCAACCGACTGACTTTGCCGACCGACAGATTGCCCTGATCTCCCCGGCTGTAACTGTATTTTACGCGGATCTCAATCTCATCCTGGTCATTTCTTCCGCTGACATTCATATACTTTGGAAACATCAGTTTGCCGCTGCGTCTATCCACAACGTATTCTTTTCTGTCTCCGCTGCCTTCTGTCAACTCCTCCGCCTCTGTCCACAGTTCCCATCTGTTATCGAAGCCGGTATAATGATCACTTTTTTTCAGTACATACACCTCTATGCTGGAGATATCAGCATACGAAAGCTGCAGCTCCTTTTCCTCTGCACGAGGCTCTATTCCGTAAATCTCTTCCACGGTCTCAACACCCAGGATACTGGCAGCATTGGGGTAAATTCCCTCAATTTTAGGGCAGCTGTCCTGATCACTGTCATTCTGTTTTCCGTTTTCCTCACGAAAACGGATCCAGTATAAATCCTGTTCAAACATTCGTTTGCGCGCGCTGTCTCTGCGGCCGTACCAGGAAATCAGACCTGTATGGGAAAAACCCTCCGTCCCATCCGCGGGATGCATTTCCTTCCATCCTTCCGCCGACAGATACTCCCACTTTACAGCCAGGCTGTCCTTCACCATATCGTGCATGACAAACAGGAATTTCAATGGTCCTCCCACCGGCGGATGACGCAATCCAAGATAACATGTCCTAGTCTCCTCCTGTCTTGCCCTGCACAATGGAAAACCAAAACCGCTACGCCGCATCTCCTCTGACCGATACGCTGTTCGTTCCATATTGCTTTGCTGGACAATCATGCGCGGCGTAAGAGGATCTGTCATATAACTATAATTTATAGAAAAATTCCCAATCACAGGAGCAATATAGGCACCCTTTGTCTTATAAGCATTATTCATGCGGATAATCCTTGCCCGGATACCATAATTTTCTGCGGAGTTGACTAGCGCGGGCTGGATATCTAAGGGACAGGTAAACTGCATTTTCCGCCGTACCCCCCGCAGTCCGTCCTCCACAGCAAAGATATCCTTATACTGCCCAGAGACTGCAAGTCGTTTCCACCCATATCCGTTGTAGTATTCCCATATGACCTCCCTGATGGTAATATCATACTCTTCCTCAGGGGCAAACTCCTGTTTGCGCATAATTCGTTTCCAGGCAATCTTTACCCCGGACACAATCTCCTCTAGTGGAATTTTCACGAAATCCAAATCAAATTCCAGACAAATATGTGCCCCCGCCTTACCGAAAATCTCACCGCTTCCGATAAAGCATTCGTCATACAGAGAAGGATTTTCTCCAAACGCCAGAAATTCCTCTATTTCCTGATCCGTACCGTTCACATTGGCAAACTCTGGCTGCTGCTGCAGACATTCCGTACCCAACAGTAATTTTTTCAAATACACTTCCGAAAAAAATCTTCCGTCAAGAATCTCCATAGCAATCACGTAACGAGACTCAAACTCCTCCGATGCATAGTTCTCCATAGGGGCAATTCCCTGTTCGCCGCCTGGAATCTGAAAATAAAGTGCACCTTCCCGATACGTGCAGTCTGTAATATCCCGAAATTCTTCTCCTGCACCGTAATAAAAACGAACACGGGAAGAATCACAAAGCGCCTCGGCCAGATCAGGATCCGCCCCGCCCCCGGCAATGCCCTCCATGACAAAGGACAGCCGAGCATCTGCATGGCTTGCAATCTTTAGTTCCTGCCCAAAGCAGAACACCAATAAGTGGCGCTGCAGATTCTCTGCCCGATCCTGAAACAAAAAGAAGGAAGGATTGCCATCCTTTTGGGGATCAAACAGTTCATAGATGGCATCCTCTCTCGGCGCGGCAAGAAAGATCTTGTGTATATCCAATGGACATACCAGAACTTCTTCCTGCGTCTCAAACACAAGCTGCTCTTTGTCTCCATCCGCGAGCAGTCTGGTCCCGGACGGGACTTCCGCCTCACTGACAAATCCCTCCGGCAGTCCAAACACCACAAAGCCTTCTGCCGGGCTCGCCGGAAGGAGCTTCGCGTTGATTCCGTCAAAGAAAGAAAAGAGATCTCCTGCCACGGACATATTAAATTTTTTAATATTGTCGTACATCATATCAGCAAATATAGAGACCAGCGCAGTGCCGACATCCGGCTGTTTTTTGTCGTATCGCCACTCCGGAACATACTGCTTTGCGCACTTCCTCATATAGTCTATGATATCTTCTCTCGACATTTTCTCCATCTGCGGAATATTCATAAACGCCTATACCTCGCCCTCATTGACATAAAAAGGATACACCAGATTATATTGATTGTTTGTTGCACGGACTACATAACTTATCTGGATCGACAACAGTCCCTGATCAATCTGCTCATCACTGACCTCTGCCCTGATATCCGTGATACGCGGTTCCCAACGAATCAGAGCATGTTCTACCTCTGTCTTCATGGAATACAACGTCGTATAATTGACTGACTCAAAGGCATAGTCCTGTATGCGGCATCCAAATTCCGGATGCATGGGCAGCTCCCCCCGCCTAGTACCTATGATGATACGGATCGACTCCCGAATACTATCCTCATTGGAGGACATTTTGATCCTCCCGGTGGCTCCGTCAATCTCAACCGGAAACTTCCAGCCGGTTCCCAGAAATGCTTTTACACTGCTTCTCTGATCCATGGTCATCGTCCCTTTCTCTAATTAATCTTAACCATGCTGCCTTTGAGCTGTGCCATACCAGATGCCTCCAATCCCAACTCACCGTCCGCCTTAACCTTCACACTGGCGCCCTCGACAGATGTGGATTGACCCGCTAACTTTAAGGTCTGTTTTGCATCCAGCTGTATCGTTCCACAGGTGAGTTTGACAGTGTCCGAACTGGCATTCATTACTTCCTTTGTCCCGATTGTCAGGGAGATTTCCTTCTTAGCTGTCAGCTTTAACGCCCCGTTTTTACAGTCCATCTGAATGCTGTTCTCTTTGTTCTGATCCTGTACAGACACCGCTTCGTTCTCATCATCTAACAGGATGGTTAGTTCCTTGGGAGTCGTCACTGTTATTTTCTCCTTCCCCTCTGCCTCGGAAAAGGTGATCTTATTTCCAGCCTTGGTTATGATCGTCTTGGTTTCGTTCTTCTCACTGGCAGCACCCTCCGGCAGCTGATCCGTTCCATTCCAGAGACACCCCATAACCACAGGCATGTTCATATTCCCATGAATAAACCCCACAAGAACCTCTGTGCCAATCTCCGGCAGCCAGTAATTGCCAAAACCATTGCCGCCATAGTTTGTCATGACCCTCACCCAGTCAGAAGTTTTTTTGTCCTTCTCACCCATGAGATATTCCACTTTGATCATGCCTATGTGCTCTTTGTCCCATATTTCCTTCACAATAGCATTCAAAAGTCCCGGCGCTGTAATCTCAGGATAGGTCTTGCCATCTTTTGAAGCTGACAACAATTCGTCATAAAAATTCAACGCTTCCAGCCTCCCACCTCAAAAGTCGTCTTGTAGCCATCCCCGCTAAAAGAATGTTTTACTTCGATAATATCATAGGTTCCGTCGAGCAGCCTTCCATCCGCATTCTTAATCTTGACACGGCCGCCAGGCTGAATCTCAGGCACGCCAATGCACACTCCCGTCGCCTGTCTTGCCTGTTTTTTCATCTCATCAGCCTTGTGTTCTGCAACCTGCTTTGCATCACCGATATCCTCCACAGCTGCATCCATCTGTGTCGTCTCGTTCTGCACCAGTGTCTTCTGCTTGTCATCGGACTTCACAGTTACCTCCGCCTCGACCTCTTCCTTCTTGTCAGTGTCCTGTCCCATGACCCGGATCAGCGCATCCTGGAACGTGGCCTTTCGCTGAAAAGAGATAAAATCTTTTGCCCACTCCATCTCGACGGTTAAGAACAGTTCCGCCGTTATTTCCTTAAAATAGAGCTTTCCCGCATGCACAAAAAAATCCCGGTTTCCCTTTCTGCACAACTCTTCCTTGATGAAATCATAATCACTGCCATTTTGAATAATACAATCGGCTTCGAGCTGGTCTGTCGCATCCACGTCCTTTGACTTATAAGCAGGCTTATATTTTTTCACTACTTCATCAAATGCGTCGGAATAGCTCTTTACCTGGTGTGAAATATTGCTTTTCTTGCTTCCCATCATCATCCTGCGCACATCAACGGCTGTGACGCGGACAGAGGGATTATCAGAAAGCTCGTAGTTAATCTCGTCTACATAGCCGTAGAATAGCGAAGTCAGCGAAGAACCATACCCCATCTCAACCTCAACCATCTCCCCCAGGATAAAATCAGAGATATCGCTGATAAATTTACGATTTTCCAGATCATACACATTGGTGAGTTTAATGACTGCCGCACTTGCCGCCGACTGTGAAAGGGTGAGTTCCACAGACTCCACGCCATATTCACTGGCACCGATCAGATCAAATCCCCCCGCTTTTACTTTGATCGCGGGCACCAAAAAATCGTTATATTTAGCAGCCAAGCCTGCCATAGAAACAATTGCCACTTCCATTCTCCCTTCTCAATCAAGTACGCTGTGAAGTCAGTCCCCTGCGGGGTCATCAAAGCGCGGGCAGTTTCACCACCTGTCCCGGCCGGACATCCAATGGATTCAGGATCCCATTCTCCCTGGCGATCACCTTCCACATATCGGGATCACCATACTCCATATTTGCGATATCCCACAGCCCCATCCCCTGACGAATTGTACGGTATTTGCTGCGGTCTGGAGATTCAAAGGGGGATTTTCTGCGCGTATCCGTCGGTGAGATCAGCGATTTAAAGGTCATGTTGACCTTGGCGCGAACCGGCATCCCGCTCTCGGTAAACATGATATATGTATGATTAAATTTAGTCACCACCCCGACAAAATTTAAGGACCCCCACTTAAAAGTCACCTTGGGAGGACGGTGCAGACTTCCGTCAATCGAAGTCGCATCTGCAATCTGTTTTGTGATAGCCGACACATCTGTGGACGCATCTTCGCTGCTGCCAAACGACAGCAGGCCCGCAGGCTTTTTGGGCACATATGTATCCAGAAAAAGGCTCAGTGACAATTCTGTCGCTTCCCCGGAAATATACTGCAGGACAGGTCCGTCTAACCCTGGTATTTTCTTTTCGGAATAATTTGCACCATCTGTCAGCTGATATTCTGATGGGTTAAACAACACTTCAACCTCGCTGAACCCGACTTCCTTCTCAATCTCTAATTTTGCCTTTGTCAGTCCCAAAAAAACCTCTCCTTTTATATGAATCAGATAAGTCCCCGGCGCAGCTTCTCTACATGCAATTCCTCATATAGCTGGCGTTTTACCTGCTCCGCAAAAGTTTTTACATCTTCCTTCGCCTTTGTGCTGCCCTCTACTTTTTTCAGCTGATGCTCTACTTCTTTCAGCTTTTTGTCCAGCTCATCCTGCACGGATCGAAGATGGGCAGTTTCCTGCTGCATGCGCAGTTGCGATCTCTGCTGCTCCTCTTCTGATACAGAAGCCTTCTGCACAGAGTATTCCAATTCGTGAGGCTGATAGCTGCTTTCTTGGTAGTTCCCTTCATACGGGTGTATCTGCACATATTCGCTTGCCGTATCCTCATAGGGCAAAAAAGTGCTTTCACTGATACCAGTCTCATTGAACCCCTGCTCATACGGTTCTGTTGAATCCAGAATCAGGCTGTATACTGCTGTTCGTTGTGCAGCGTTTTCCACACTGCTGATTCCCTCTGCCTGTTGTCTGTTCGTATATGTCTGCGGAAAAAGTTTCTGTTCTATCGTTCTAAGGTTCTTGTAATGTGCCAACCGACGTGAGCTCTCATAATTTTCAGCAAGTCGTACTAGTTCATCATAAGACACATTTTCCTGTTCTAAAGAAACAGCTTCTGGGGACAGACGCATAGGCTCTATGATCTGATCCGATGAAAATTCTGTCTTCATTTCGATTTGTGACAGTTTTTGAACCATCATAATCTGCGCCAGTTCTTTTACAAACGCTCCATATTGCTTCACATCCAATTGCCGGACATACTGCAATAAGGATTGAATCTGCGGCATACGAAGCTGCTCATCTGTGTATACAAGCTTCACATCCGCCTGGCGATTGATCTGCCCAATCAGGCTCTGAAGATGATTCTTCTGGTGTACCGCCTGTGTCTGCTGTGCATCACTGATATCAGACGCATTAAAATCAGAAGAATTGTAATCCAAAGAAAACGACGCGGCAACCTTCTGATCCTCTGGGTGTAGCAACAGCGCTTCTCCCCATTCCCATAGATCTCTATATGATGTTTGTGACGCTCTGTCAGTATCCTGCAGCAGCTTCTCGACAACTTCCTTGTCGTTTATCCGCAGCAGTTTTTCGGCAAATTCCTTATTTTCCAGCCGCAAAAACTTCTCGATAAGCTCCCTATCTCCTTCCTGCAGCAGTCTCTCGGCATATTCTCTGTCTTCGATCTGCAGCAGTTCCCCGATCAATTTCTTGTCCTCTGTACGAAGTTTATGCAGCGGCTCTCTGCCAGATTCAAACGCATCGCCTTGCATCAGCAGCTCCGAGGAATCTCCATGGTCATTGTCTATTCCTGCATTTGTTTCCGGTTCCTCATACGACAGCTTTTGAAGCTTCGTAATCTGCGCCAGTTCCTTTACAAGCATACCATACTGTGTCTCATCCAATTGCTGAGCATACTGCAGCAACGTCTGAACCTGCGGTACTCTAAGCAGCGCATCCGTATATACCAGCTGTAAATCTGCCTGATGATTGATCTGCCTAATGAGACTCTGCAGACGATTCCTGTCCTTTGCCATCTCAATCTGGCGGCGTATCATCTGTGTTTGAACATCTATCTGCTGTGCTTTGTCAGCTTCAGAAGAAAACGCATCTTGCTGTGAATAAGACAAAATGTCTGCATCTTCCTGTTCTGGATGAAACAGCAACGTTTCTCCCCACTCCCACAGGCTCCTGTATGATACATCCATCAACTGTCCGCCGCTGTCCTGCAGCAGCTTTTCGCCAAACGCCCTGGTTCCTGTCTGCAGCAGCTTCCTGACAAATTCCTGATCTTCTAGCGCAAGCAGCCTCCCAGCCAGCTCTGTATCTTCTAGCTGCACGAATCTCCTGACCAGCTCTATATCTTCTAGCGCAAGCAATCTCTTGGCTAGCTTTGTGTCTTCTAGCTGCACGAGACTTTTAGCGAGTTCCCAGTCATCCAGCCACAACAGCTTCCGGGCAAACTCCCGATCCTCTACCCACAAAAGCTCCCTGGCAAACTCCTGGTCTTTCGTCTCAAGCAGCTGCTTTTTTGCAGGTTCCTGCACTTCAAAAGGCGCGGCTGCCTTTTGCCGGAAAGATAACTGTACAGACAGTTGAACCATATCCGCCAGCGCATGGATAAACTTGTCTCTTTGCTGCTCCTCCAATGTCTCGATATATGTCAGTAATTGCTGTACCCTCTCATCCTTTGGAAGCGCCTCCTGTCGGCGCAATATCAGCCTTTCCACCGCTGCGTGCTGTTCCTTCATATGGGGGTCTGTGATATACTGGTTCATCTTCTCAAATACAGGAATCAGTTCAGACTGTTCAGAAGAAAAGGCGCTTTCCTCTGGAAAATCCGTTTCAATGCCTGTCTGTCCCTGCTGCGCAAGATAAACATTCTGGAAAACTTGACTCCACTCGTAAATCGCCTGGATTTCCGCCTCTGTCAATGGTTCCTGGTACTGTTGCCGGAACAGCTGCTTCACTGCTTGCGCCGCATTCTCCTGCTGCCGCTCCATGCTCTCTTCTGTCTGAATGATCTGATGATACACTTCTTGATAAGTCCTGGCAGCCTGCATCTGCTGCTGTTCTATTTTATCACGCCGCATCGCACACTCATGTTCCAGATACCGGAGTACCTGATCAGCCTCCTCCCGCAATACCAGCTGCCTGCGCTCTCCATCCGCCGATACAGACAGCTCTGCATATTCTACTGTATCATTCTCCTGCGTCAGCTGTGCCAGATTGACCAAATCTGCAATGCCTGCCAGATCACTTTCTTTTAATAAGGCATCAATCTGCTCGTGAAAATCTCCGCCCTTCTTCTGTTGGTATTGTTCCTGCAAGTGCAGCATTTTTTCTACAAAAACAGCCTTAAGACCTTGCGCCGGCTCCGCTGCCTGCATCTGATTCCACACTTGCTGCAAGCCATATTCGCTCAATTCCTCAATCGAGAAAAGCATCTCCGTTCTGCTTTTCTTCCATATTACAATCGGCAGACTGTCTTTCAAAAACTCCGTTACCTGCCAATAAAACCTGCAAAACTCACTTTGTTCGAGCTTATACGCCGCCGCAATCAGCTTCTTTTTCGGGGAGTGCTTTTGAATGGCTGACAAAATCCGCTTCAGATAAGAGTCTTTCTCTAACTGCCTGATCACCTCTTTGCACTGGGCTTTTTCACATTCTCTAAAATGCGCAATTAATTCTGGTTTCTCCTGCCAGATCAACCGTTCTGCCATCGTCTGGTACTCAGTTTCTAGCAGTGAATCCAATAACTCTTTTTCCTGATTCTGAACACTTTGATCATGGACTCTTAACGTGTCACCCTCAAACTGGTGTTCTGCATATTCAATCCGCTCCCACACCTGCTGCAGTGCCCCTGACTCCATCTGATCAATATGATGAAGCATTTCCGTTCTGCTTTCTTTCCATAGCACAACCTTCGGCATGACCTCATCAAGCTTCATCACTTGATGATAAAACAGACAAAATTCCCTCAGTCCCAGTTTCTGCGCAGCTGTGATTAATTTTTCCTTCACGGACTGGGCCGGAATCCATGATAAAATCTGTCCTATTTCCGTATTTTTTTCCAATTCCCTGACAACATATCCGCACTGAGCTTCATCCCATTCATTCAGCTGTCCGATGAGCGCTGGTTTGTCCTGCCAGATCAGCTCTTCTGTGAGCAGATGATACTCTGTCTCTGTTAAGGAATTGACAAAATCTCTTTGCACCATCCGCAGTGTATTGATAGAATGCACTGTCAGGCGCTCCCGCAGCTTCTCAGAAAAAAGAGAAAGCAGACGATACTCCTCCTTTTGCTTTTCGATCGCCAGATTCGTCTTCTGCCAGCCCTGATAACGCTTGTTATCTTCCCCGATCTGCTCTAACAGCATAAAATACTGTCTCACAGTCCGGTACATCACAGGATCCGCACTCTTTAACTGTACAGCATAATACCGCTCCGTTCTCCGCAGACTGCTCTCCATCTGCTTCTGACCAAACTTCACCACCGCAGGGTACTGGATCAGGTTCAGCTGCATCATTTTATTCTTTAAGAGCAATTGGAGCAGCAGCTGGATCCGTTCCGGCTGCTTTTCCATCTCCGCTGGTCCGCCTTTTAGATAAACCAGCTCGATCCTGCCATATTCCGGCGAAGATACAGGCACATACTTATCCCATAACCGCTGCAGTATATCTTGTCTGATATGAAGCTGTATTTTTTGTGAAAAAGGTTTCCGTAATTTTATCATGTTCTTTATCGTAATTCTTATAACCCAAGTTTATTAATCGTTTCTGTTAATCCATTATGAGAAATCTCCACTTTCTTGATCAGCAAGCCGCTGCTTGTCGCATCAAGCGTATCGATCTCCCATTTCGTCACTATTCCCCAATTCGCCTGATAAGTCGCCGTGGGAACCATTCCCTTCTCCGACATTACCATGATAATGATGCCTCTCGTCAATTCATATCCTGCCGTCAGGGTAGTGCGGGTCAGTTCCCCGCTGGCAATGCCGTATTCTAGGATCAGCTTGTCCATTGACTGTCTGGGCTTGGGAAGATAGTGAACACTGTCGTTCACTCCGCCTTCGACTACAGTCTCAAACTCCATTGTAGTTGATATATTGGAAACTTTTGAAAATCCAAGCGGCATCCCGTTTAAGATCACCCTGAATTTCGTGCGCTTTGCAAGATTATTCCACGCTGCCATCTCTCTTCACCTCTATATAAGAATCTGCAGGAAAATAACCAATGCAGTCTGCGCAGGATATTTTTCTACAGCTCCTAACATCATTTGCCGATAACAAATATGGAAATGTTTTGTTGTAAACATTTGTTTATATCTTAAAAATATCGTTTTTGGGCGGTTCATGACTGACTTTCCGATTGATCTCCGATATTTCCCTGCACCAGCGCAGCCGCTCTCTATGCGGAAGATTCAGCACGTCCTCCCGGCTCCAGTGTACATAATAGGCGATAAAAGCCGCCTCCTCATAAATCTTATCTGCCGGATACATATTTATGGCCCGGCTTCCATAAAATTTACGGGCACATTGATCTCCTCCCCACAGTGTGGACAGACTGTTTTGTACGATGGTACCTCCGCCTGATTGACCCGCTCATACAGATCCTGGAGATAGGCAAGATCCGCCGTATATAATCCCTCGATCACTTTTGTGTCCACCGCAGGCATTGTTCCCAGACTCGTGATCACGCGAGACAATAGAATGATCACAAGATAGCCGGGATTCTGCTGTACTCTTGGATCGCGCAGCGGTATAATCTCATCTGCCGCTGTGGCAAGACGCATCCTTCCTTCTTTGTGAAGGTTTCCATCCCGATCGACATACCCTCTAGGCAGAACAAAAGAAAACTCTGTGTCAAACATCTACTGCTTCTCCCTGTTTTTCTGTCAGCTCCGGACAGCTGTACGCTTCCGGAGCTGAATTATACATATTGCTCTTAAGAAACTCTCGTCATACCTTCATGGGCAATCTCAATCGACTCAATGGCAACCTCCGAGGTCAACGCATTGAAATCCGGCGCTGTATACTTTGCCGGCCATGCATTGATCACCTGCCATGACGCTGTCGCTGTCTCTGTCTCGTCCAAGATTGTAATCGTGATGGTCTTGCGCTCTACTTCGCCTTCCACACCTGCGATCATCCACTCGTACATTACCATGGAATCTGCCACGCCCTGTTTTAAGGTTATATTTCCGTATTTCTTCAATCCCGGAAGTTTCATCGGCGTCTGAACCATATCGCCCTCGCGGTATTCGATCACATCGATCGAAGCATCAAATCCAGATGCCTCTGAAAAACCTCCGGCCTCTAAACCATCTATTTCCACCTTGTATCTAAATTTTGCATATGGGGTACTAGCCATCTCTTCACTACGCTCCTTCCTTTATTTTTATCTGACATCCTATACGGAATCGCCTGTCTTCTGCGAAATTCTAAAGATTACAAATTCAGCCGGCTTCACTGGTGCTACGCCGATCACACACACAAGTCTTCCATTGTCAATGTCATCCTGACTCATGGTATTTCTGCCGCAGTCAACGAAAAATGCTTCCGACGGCGCAGATCCTGCAAGCGCTCCGCCTCTCCAAAGTCCTGTCAGGAATACATCGATTGTTCTCTTTACCCGCACCCACAAAACCTCATCATTGGGCTCAAATACTGCCCAGTTTGTGTTGGCTTTGATGCTCTCCTCAATAAAGATAAACAGACGACGCACGTTAATGTATTTCCAGCTTGGGTCGCTGCTGGCTGTCCGCGCACCCCAGACACGGATTCCCTGTCCTGGGAAAGATCGGATCAGATTCACGCCCTTCGGATTCAGAATGTCCTGCTCGCCCTTGTTGAACTGGCAGTCTAATCCCACACATGCACGCACTGTCTCATTGGCAGGCGCCTTATGTACCCCCCTCGAATTGTCGCTGCGCGCATAAATTCCGATCACGGAGCCTGATGGCGGAATCGCGATATTTCTCTTATCCAACGGGTCAAACACCTCTAACCAAGGGTGATACATCGCTGCATAATTGCTGTCCACGATCTCTCTGTGGGCAATGATGTCGTCCATCTTCTTTGCATCCCGCGGCATATCCAGCACCGCAAACCGGCTCGCAAGATTCTCACAATGAGCAACCAACATCAGCTGCACATTCGGATCTACCACTCCTGGCACCGCCATAATCGAAACATTGTCATTGTCCAGAAATGCCTGGATACCGGTCCTCTTTCCTGCGCCCTTATCTGTACCGATAAAATCAGCCGCACTGATGTTCGCAACAGAACCATTGCTTCCGCCCTTCAATGAAACGACACAGAAAGCTTTCTCCGGGTCCGTCCCGGCAATCTCGTCAAAGGGTGCAACAGCCTCGCTGCTCTTCTCTCCGACATACTCTGCAACGATCAGATCAGACTTTGCAGTTTTCTTCTCAATATAGTTCGGAATGGATACATTAAAGGAAAGATTTTCATAAAATTCTACAATATCATCATACTTGACTTCCAGATTGAACTCGCAAGTAGAAATCACTTTTGATGGCAGCAGATTCTTGTCGACAACATCCTCCTCAAACTCTTTCTCGAAGACAATGATATTGTCCTGACTCTTTACGACACGATTGTATACAACATTTGTCATGTCCTTATATACAACCACATCTCCCTCATTAAATCCTGCCGAATTTTTGACTGCATACTGCTTTCCGTCCGCTGTCTGAAGCTCCTCTAAAATCTGTGTCTTTGCCTTGCTTGCAGGTGTCACTACTATGCTCATGTTGTTTCCCCATAAGCCTGGATTCTTTGCCCGGATCTGCAACACTGCATCGGAAAGCGGAGCCGTCCCCATCGCAGCCTTCGCGTCGCTTGGCGCCACACGGGAAATATAACATCTAGACCCCCCGTTTACAAAAAAGTGCTCCACTGCATAGGAAAGAAAACGATACTCCCCAAATTCATTCTCAGAGAGATACCCTCCAAATTTCCTCTTGAAATCCGCAAAATTGGTAACAAGCTGCGGCACACCCTCTGCCGGACCTCTCTCCGCAAGACCGATAAAGCCGGCTGTACTTGTACTAACGCCTTCCATCGGCTTTCCGCCTGAGTCAAATTCCTCTACATATACGCCTGGTGATAAATATTCAGCCATAATCCTCCAGCATCAGCAGCTCTTTGCCGCCAATGCCCTCTCCTCCTTTCTGTTTTAAAGTAAAATTCTTTTTCACAACATGCTGTTTTTGTGTTACAGTGCAGCCTTGCCATACTGTAACTCTCTGTACTTTACTCTTAGGATCTGCAGAAACATAACCGATGCAGTCTGCGCGGAATATTTTGCTACAGCTCCTTAAGGTGCCTGTGCATCTTATGACAGCTCCTTACTTTTTCGATTATAAAACACAATACTGAACAAAATTCTAAACAATCTCCCTGTTTAGAAATCTTTTTCTGCAAATAATACCTCAAAAGATGCGATTTGTACCAAATTGCTTTTTTTTCGCCAATAAAATTTTATAATGACTCTAAACTGACTATTCATAGGAAACCTTTTCAATACAGAAAGATATACATATGATTAACGAAAAGAGTAACGAGAACAATAAAATCCAAATACCAAATGTTGACAAAGGATATACTGAACGCACAGCGGACACACTTCTTGCCTCTCTGCAGGAAGATATCGTTCTGCTCAATGCCGGCGCCGGTTACGGAAAAACGCAGATTCTTGCCAATTATGTATCTCATTTCCCGGGAAAAAGCGCATGGTACAGCATTGACGACACAGACAATGATCTGATGTCCTTTGTCCGCAATTTTACAAGATCCGTTCAGTATGCATTGGATACTCCCAATGACAATTTTAATATTTCACTTCCCCTTCTGGAAAACATTGATATCTTAATAGAACAGTTAGTCATATGGCTGGACATCCGAATCGACTTTCTCAACGTGATTCTTGATGATTTCCAGGAGATTAACAACCCTGATATTTTTAATTTACTAGATACCTTAATCAAAACCATGGACAGAAAAATCCGTCTGTTTATTGTCGAGAAGCGCTCTCTTCCCGTTTTTCTGGAGAAATATGTCCAGCGCGGACAAGCATTCTGTATCGGTACAGAGGATCTGAAATTCAGTCTGCCTGAGATTGCAAGGCTGCTTGAAAATGTTGGCGAACATTCCGAGCAATGGACCGCATTGATCTATGACTGCACGGAAGGATGGCCCGTTGGAATTGCTCAGATTATGCTCCAGCTGCACCAGCAAAAAAGGATCACTTCATTCGAAAACCTGAAAAAAATCTGTGATAACCTGGAAGTTTCCGACTACTTTATGACACGGGTATACAAAACACTTCCATTTGATATCCAGACATTTCTGACCAAAACTGCAGTTCTGGATTATATGACGCCGGCAATTTGCAACAAGATCGTCGGTATTCACAATTCAGAAAGTATGCTGCGCTATCTTGTAAACGAAAAACTCTTTGTCCAGACTTTAGGCGAAGTCAGCAGCCTGTACCGGTATCATTCCATTTTCCGGCATTTTTTGCTTGCGCAGACCACCTTTGAGGAGCAGCAGAACGCCCTCCGAACTGCTTCCTGCTTCCTGCTGAAGACGAGTGATAAGATTCAGGCTGCAGAATACGCCTGCCGCGGAAAAGCGGCAGATATTGTACAGACCGTGATCGAGGTATCCGGCGATTCCATGTTAGACGACAGACTTTACGGCATTTTGGAGCGCTGGTTTTCATTCCTCGACTCTGTACACTGCACACTGAGCACCAAGAGCAGATTTGTCTATGGCAAATATCTGATGGCTGTCGGACAGACCCAGGAAGCAAACCTGCAGATTATGCAGGCACAAAAAGAATTTGTTGCGGCGGGTCATCTGCAGGATTACAAGCGAGTTCTGCTGTTCGTCGCAGCTGCCAAACGAAAAGAAGGCAATTTGATAGAAGCTGATCAATATTTAGCACAGTCTGAGACAGACCTAGAAACTACCTGGAATGAAACCGCCAAAGCGGTCTGTACAGAACAGATCAAGATTAAATGCTGCCTCCACCAGCTTGACAGTGCTGTCAGACTGCTCTCTGAATACAACAGCCGGGGTTTTTCGCTTCAGCAGAATCCGTTTTTATATGCAGCATGGAACATTTTTATGCTGTTTCAGAATCACAAAACAGAACCGCCAAAACCAGAGCACTTGTTGTCGCTCTTTGATATACCTGTGGGACATATACCAGATGGATTTCTGCTGCGAAACTGCCTTCTTGCAGAACAGATGAAAGCTGCCTTCGAATCAGGCTGCATGGCTGCTGCAGAACAGGCAGCCATGAGCATTATACAGGGTTCCGAGTACGAGACTCTGCAGACTGCTGCCGCATGGGAGATTCTTGCCATTTTATCCTGGAACAAGGGCGATTACCGGAAAGCCGTAGAACAGTCCCGGACAGGCAATCTGTTTTTAGCCAAAAACCATATATGGAACTTAGGTTTTACGCCAAAGCAGCAGCAGATATTGAACAAAATCAATTCTGTCCACAGAAATGTCAATGATACTCGCTGCCTCTATCTGATTGCCAAGGGAACAGAGCATACGGAAACAGCACAAAAAAAATCAGGAAAAATCACAGTCCAGTGCATGAATTGTTTCCATGTATTTCTTCCCGATTCAGATGCTCACGAAGTAAAATGGCGGACAAAGAAAGCACAGGAACTGTTTGCTTACCTGTTTCATCTACAGGGAAAAGGCGTCTCCAAAGACGTTCTAATCGAACTTTTGTGGCCGGAAGCAGGATCAAAGAACGCGATCGCCCTGTTTCACACTACCCTTTACAGCATCCGTCAGGTTTTCTCCCAGGAAGGACTTGAAGATCTGATCGCCTATGAAAAGAAAAGATATTCCCTTAAGATGCAGCTCGTCGACTCCGACCTGGCGGAGCTAACCTCTTACTTCAAAGACTCCAAAGCATGCGAGGAGGAGCCAGAGCTCATTATGCGGCTTTATCCCGGCAGCTACATGGGAAACAGCGGTTATCTCTGGGCGTATGGAATGACAAAGGAACTAGAGAATAAATATTTTAAGGTGCTTCAATCCGGCGCCGCCAAACGAATCCATCAGAAACGGCCGGATGCTGCGATTCCATTTCTCCAGAGAATCATTGAGGCCGATCCCTACAATGAAGAAGTCGCATCCCAGCTCATTCTCTGCCTGTACCAAAGCGGCCGCAAGTCAGACGCGAAGCAGCAGTATGACCGGATGCAGAAGCTGTATCGGGAAGATTTGGAGCTTGATTTCACCAAAACACTCAAAGAAATCATAGGAGCTGTCGCAAAATAAATGATATCTTTGCAGCTCAGAGCAGTCCATTGAAACTGTGACAAAATGAATTCAGGATATTTTCTATTATTACAGCTGCACCTATAAAGGAGTCCGTATGAATCAATATAGCAATTACCAGGAATTTGTAGAGGACTTGATGCACTGGGGAGATCAGGTCTGCGCACATCAGACCGAGGCACCCCCTGCAGTATCCTTTTATTCTCTCCTGCAAAAAGCTGTGCAAAGCGCCGAGCATGAAGTCTTCTCACCGTTTCTCTACGTGGCACTCTCTGCACAGCTAGAACGGGAAGACATGCTGCTGCTGGCTGCCGCTTTCTATACAGCGCTGAACGGAAATTTTCTTACACTGTCGCTGTGGAATCTTTTCATGGCCCATGAAGGAACTGGTGTTCTCGGCATTGAACTGTTTTATCAGTCCGCGCCTTTGCTCTATGAACGAAGGAACGACGCAGAACACACAGATATCTATCTTGAAATCACACCGCAGATTCTTCTCTTTTTGCGGGGAGTCTGTCTGGAAAAACGGCAGTTCCCCGGCATGTGCTGGTACTATGATACTCATGGACAGCTTCCTTTTCTTGGGAAAAGGATCGAACAATACAAGACCATCTGCGCCTGCCTCTCCCGTGTTCCCGGCAAAAAGCTGATCTATCTGCAAGGGGTAAAGGGAAGCGGGCGCAAACTCAATTATGCCTATCTGGCTGCTCTGTCCCAAAAAAGCCTTGCTGTAATATCCTATGAAAAGCTGCAGTCAAAAGACCATCTGCGGGAAATACAGATCGAGTGTCTGCTGCAGCACGCCTTATTCGTCATAGAACTGCCGGAGCACGAGGAGGATTTAACCCCTCTGTTTATCTGGCTTGAACAGGAAGAGACCGTTTTCCTTCTAGGTACCAAGCCAACACTTCGCGAGGGCAGCGCTTTTTCCAGGCAGTATCTGCCCTTCTCAATCAGTTACAAGCTGGCACTGGCAGACAAAGAATTGTATGAGCAGTTAACCAAAGCGTATCCGTGGGAATCGGAGGATGTACGGACAGATTTTCTCAATCGCTACAATTTTCTGCCCGGCAGAATGCGTGATATCCTAGAACTTGCCAAGGCATACGCACTTAGTCAGGGCACCGACAGCATCACCCAAGAGTACCTGCGAACTGCCATACTGGGTGTCTCCTCCCACTCCCTGGATCAATATGCAACAAAAATCCAGGGTCTTTACCAGATGCAGGACCTGATCCTTCCAGATGCTCCCAAACTGCAGCTGTCACACATAATCAGCCGCGTGCGCAACCGCAAACTGGTCTACGAGACATGGGGATTTCTGGAGAAATCCGCCTACGGCAACGGCACCGCCATGATTTTTGCCGGACCGCCGGGCACTGGAAAGACAATGGCTGCGCAGGTAATGGCTGCGGAACTTGGCATGGAACTCTACCGAATCGAACTTCCCGCCGTCGTAGACAAATATATCGGTGAAACAGAAAAAAAGCTAAACCGCATCTTTGACGAGGCGGAAAAAAGTATGGCAATTCTCTTTTTTGACGAGGCAGATGTATTATTCTCAAAGCGTACAGAAGTCAAAGAATCCAATGACAAATACAGCAACATGGAAATTGCCTTCCTGCTGCAGAAAATGGAAGAATATGACGGTGTGAGCATTCTTGCCACCAACTATCTGCAGAATTTTGACAACGCATTCCGCCGCCGAGTCAGCGACATCATCAGTTTTCCGATGCCTGATGCCAACATGCGCCTGCAGATGTGGCAGTCCATGATTCCATCAAGGCTTCCTGTCTCCGATGAAATTGATTTTTGCTATCTGGCAGAGCAGTTTGAACTTTCCGGCAGTATGATTAAAAATACGCTGATCTACGCCAGCTTTCTTGCCGCGGAAACTGACGGGCCTCTCCTTACCATGGAACAAATACTGAAAGGACTAAGTCACGAACTAGAAAAAAGCGGCAAAAAACTCAGTCGTGACGAGTATGGGGAATATGGGTATTTATTTTGATGAAGAACGCGAAAAATCACGCTGGGATTCCGGGCAGGCAATTTTACACAAGGAAACCCCTGATCATAAAAAAGAGCATGCCCCCCAAAGAGACAACGAAGCATACCGCATACAAAATTCCTATGGCACTCTGCGCTATCTCAAAAAAGACAAGAAAAAGGACGGCAAAACACACGGCAAAGAAGGTTTTGCCGTGGAAGCTTTTGAGGCGCCCGGCACGCCCATCCACACGGAAAAAGAAAAGCATATAGACAAGAAAACCATGAAGAAAATTCGCCAGAACAACAAGCAGACCCTGTTTTCCTCGGAGACACCCCTGCGCGACCAGGCACTTTTTTTTGATATGAGAAACAGCAAAAAAAGTGCCGATCTTGTAAAATACATGAAAGAACTTCTTCACAGACAGGGACACCAGACATTAATAGACACTTTCGGTTTCTTAGATCAGGAACCAGAACGCATGGAATTGGCGGCACTGAAATCCAGCCAGAAAGAATCCTTAACACCAGAAGAACGCGATCTCGACAAGCAGCTGCTCCCTGAGGAACGCCAGGACGCTGCCAGCAGGCGCATTGACACCTTAAACAGCCGCCTTCACAGAAAGGAGTCCAAAGAGCGCCAGCTTTGCAGTGAACTGCAGCTTATGTTAGACCAGCGCACCCGTGAAGAATTTCTAGAGGGGCATCAAAATCTCCGACAAAACGAACAGGAGTCTCCCCAGAAAGACAGAACCAAAAACAGAAATGATAATTCTCCGCAAAGACGCCTGTATTCTGATCCTGAATTGCCCGAATCAGCCGCAGAAGAAGCAGCGGGCGAAACGCCCGATGAAGTTCCCGAACAATCCGATACTACAATCTCACGATAGTCAGAATGGGGCAGATCGACTCTGCCCCATTCTGTACTTTCTACTTTTCACGGATGTCCAGCTTCCTATCAAACCCTGCAAACCGAAATACTTCCATCACCTCACTGCCAACATTGATCACAGAAAATTTTCCATTTACCTCCTGCATTTTCTTATATGCAGCCAAAATCTCACGCAATCCAGATGAAGCTATGTATTCTAGCTTTCCAAAGTCCAGTACCAGATCTTCGATCTCAGAAAGCGCATTAATCTCCTTTCCTAATTCCGGTGACGACTTTGTATCTAACCAACCCTCCACCAAAAGAACTGCTCTGTTATTTTCCACTGTTTTTGTGACCGTCATCATTACTCCTCCTTATCGAAAATGAAAATTAAAATATTATTGCCGTTACTGTATTCATAGCGTACCTGCACCGCCATATCAAAAGCGATCAGCCTCCCAAGTCCCCCCACCTGTGTATTCATATCATAGTTCTCGACATCCACCATATTCTCCAGCGGATTAAATGCCTTTCCGCTGTCACGAAATTCAACAAGGATCTGATTGGATATTCTCATAAATATTTCCACAGTTCCCTGGCTCTGCTCATACGCATAAGAACATATGTTTACAAAAATTTCCTCCACAGCCAGACAAATCTTCTTGCGGAAACTGCGCGAAAACTGTCCATTTTCAACAATAAACCGCTGAACTGCCTCAAGATTTTCAAGTTCCGCCGTCACACAGATTCGAAACCCCGGCGAAGGACAAAATGCAAGCATAGTAATATCATCACTCTGCGGTGTGCCCTGTGCAAAATCCCTAACGCCTTTCAAAACAGCCTCCACACACTGTTCATGATCTCTTTGCTCTAAGAACTGTTCTAAGCGCTGCAGCCCGAAAAATTTGCTGTCGCTGCTGACCGCCTCACTCACGCCGTCGGTGTATAAAAATACGGTGTCGCCCTCCTTCAATTCCTTGTTTCGCTCCACATAAGCCTCATCTTCAAAAATTCCGATCGCCATGCCCATAGAATCATTCAGGCTTCTCAAACTGTCGGATATGAGATAAGGCGGATTGTGTCCTGCATTGGCATAAGTAAACTTTCGTGTGCGGCTATCATAAATCCCCACAAACAAGGTCAAAAACATCTGCTCCGGATTGCTGCTGCACAAAGTATTGTTGGTATGGAACAGTATTTCTGACGGAGAATACCCCAGCTTCGCATACTGCCTTACCACCGTGATGGCACTTGCCATAAACAATGCCGCCGAAATTCCCTTCCCCGATACATCCGCGATCACTGTGCAGAACAAATTATCATCCAGACAAAAATAATCATAAAAATCTCCGCCGACATCCAGCGCCGGTATCATGAGCGCCTTTAATCGGATGTCCTGCGACTGGAAGCTCTCGCCTGGAAGAAATCCCTGCTGAATCCTTCCTGCAATATTCATCTCTGCCTCCCGGCGGTGCTTTTCTTCCGTCAGTGCATTGATATTTTTGATGTAATGGTCGATTTCTTGCGTCATCTGATAAAAGGTATCTGCCATCTGAGCAAACTCGTCCTCCCCCTTTATCTCAATCTTCTCAATCCCGGACTCTCGGTCAACCGCAAACTGATTCATCTGCGCACTGATGAGCTGTGCCGGTCTCAACACCCGCGTTTTCAGCAAAACCGCCAGCAGGACAAGGATAAACGCTAATGAGACAATCACTGTCACCACCATGATCCAATATCGATGAAAAAAACTTGCAATCGCCTCGTCCATAGATACATCGGCAGCTGCCAGAGCCACCACATTTCCATCTGTGTCATACACTGCACTGTAGGCTGTCATCACATTCCCGTATTGGTTATTTGTCTGCTCTACCTGCTCCGTCTTCTGTCCATTCCACGCACAGACCTCTGTCTCTGTCAGCACATACGGCACAACGGTTCCGGGAATCCGCTCCGCCCTCGCGGCATCCTGGCTGCTGCTCCCATATATCACCATATCAAACAGAATCGTACTGTTCTCAATATCCGGCGTATAAATATACAGATATTCCAGATCATTTGTCCTGCATAAATCCTCCAGAAGAGGTCTGTATTCGTCCGCATATTGTTCGTCTGTCCGAATTTTCTCCAGATCCGCCCCGGCTAACAGATCCGCTGCCACTGTCACTGACGCCGTGGCATAATATACATATGCTCTGCGTACTGTTGCCCGTACCGACGAAAAACCAAGTGCAAGCAGTGCTGCATCCGTAAGAAACAACACGGCTGCTACGGTAATTAGTATCTTCGCTATAATAGACTTACGAAACTTATGAAATTGAATAGATTTTTTCAAAAATTATCCTCCCTGGCTCTGTCGTAATAAACATGCGTAATACAATCAGCAAACGCTGTCTCCCTGGCGCATACTGACACCTTATACCCTATCAAATTGTATTCCAAGTTAGCAACCCCCATTTCAAATGGGGGTTTACATTTTACCCCTCCGGGGA
>CAJUQU010000028.1:0-12237 GCA_910588595.1 uncultured Lachnospiraceae bacterium
CGACCACCGAGATCTACACTCTTTCCCTACACGACGCTCTTCCGATCTATGAATTGTTAAAATACACACTAATTAGTACCATACTACATGACAAATGACTATATGTTCCACGCCGTTTTCACAAAATTTCAAAAAATCTCCCGGGATTTGTCAGTTCCCTGCCCCATCTAGATCCCGAAACGCTCGACGTGGAGATCACAAACCTGATCATTCTCGGGTGTCATTGCGAATGAGAAAGCTGAACTTGAGCATAAATGTAATGATCGCAGACCAGAACGGTGAACTTGAGAATAAAGATGCCGTCATCGCGAATAGACTGATACAGCAATAAATGCAATAAAATATTCATTACAAATAATAACAAAAATTTAGAATAGTTGATCAAAATGTCTTGACATGTCAGAGACGTAGTGATATCATATGTATTGCAGATGCGGAAGTGCTGGAATTGGCAGACAGGCAAGATTAAGGTTCTTGTGTCGGATTCGACGTGTGGGTTCAAGTCCCATCTTCCGCATTGGTTAAGAGTATGGGAGACCTTGATTTTCTAGGTTTCCCTATTTTTATTGTGTATCTGCCTATCAATCCATGTTTTTGATCTTTATCAATAAGATTCTCTAAATATTTTTCCTCGTTTCCTCGTATAATATGCTTTTCATCTAAGCAGCGTATTCTTTGGATACATTCTTACTCGCAAGGCTGCTTTGAATTTTTCCGGGTGTTTGAGAAGCATAAGAAAGGAACATTCCCATGTAAAAATTTGCGCAGTTTATCGTACTAGCAAAAAATAATACTCTCAAAAGTTATATGATTTCGTATGAAAGTATGCTATAATCAATGATATAATCAAATCGAGATTCAGGAAGAAGATAAAAATGACAGATATGGAGATTTTAGAGAAGGCGATTGCAAGGATTGAGGCCTCTATTGATGAATATGATGAGGCAGATACATCTGTAATATATGACAGCGTAGATGCTATTGCGAATGCGGGCTACAAATCGGAAGCAATTGAGGCACTGTTACAGTTGTTGGAGCGTCATCCACTAACCTATTTTGGAGATCCCGGCGCGATCGTGCATTTTATCGAACATTTCGGCGGGGAATATGAAAACTTTCTTGCAGAATCGGTAAAGAGAACCCCAACCAATACAACAGTCTGGATGTTAAACAGATGTATCAATGCCGGAGAGCGCACAGCGGAATTTATGGGCATATTGAAAGAAATCGCAGGCAGGACAGATGTTGATAAGGATATTAAAGATAGGGCGCAGGAATTTATAGACTTTCAAGCAAATCAGTAAATCGATTTTTTACAAATTCCGTTAAAGATGTGTGAATTGGTTGTCAGAAAATCTGTATTCAATTTTTTATCGGAAAAGGAAGGAAATGTTTTGTATGGAAAATAAAGAATGGGTCATGCCGACACATATCATTGCCGGAGCAGGGATCGTAACAAATGAGAGAGATGAGGTCCTCATGGTAAAAACATATAATGCAGGCTGGGTATTTCCCGGAGGACAGGTCGAGGTTGGGGAAAATGTGATCGATGCTGTAAAACGAGAGATCATGGAGGAGTCTGGTATTGATATTGAGGTTGGAGAAGTGTTTTGCATATCTTCCAATACCAGGAAGCATCCCGGTTATAACGGAGTCAAAGAAGTGCCGACCAAAATCATGCTTGACTTTATATGCAAAGCAAAAGGCGGAGATCCGAGACCATCTGACGAAAATTCCGAATCTGCGTATGTGCCAAAAGAGAAGGTGTTGGAATTGATCCAGGCACCCGCCATTGTCGAACGGTATAAAGCATACTTGGAGTATACAGGCAGACCAATTTATTTGGAGTATGTTACCAAGCCATCGTTTCAGTTAAAATTGAAAAGGCTGATCTAAGCCACTGTTCCAGCGTCTTTGATATCATATGAAGGCAGAAAGAAGTATCGGCAGTTTATTAATCCCAATACCACTTCTGCCAAATGAATTGCATGCTAATTTCTGTCTGGATGGAGCATCGGTCACGCAACGACAAACTTCTCAAGCTTTAACATGAGCTCTGCCCGCTCTTCCATCCCGGCATGGATGTCGAGAAGCAGTGGTTTCCTGCAGTCGCAGCTCAGTACGCCAAGCAGTGATTTCGCATCGAGATATGTACTTCTACCACTGATCAGATCGATATCGTACGGTGCACTCCTTGTGATATCGATAAAATCCCGAACCTTGTCTACTGAATCAAGCAAAACTTTTACTCCCATGATTAACTCCTTTTCTCCCCATCTGCCTGGGCATCTCTGATATACACATTTCCATCAACAGTTCGTCCGCTGTTACAGTTCTTATTATCGTTTATTTTCACCCTGTATGCAAGTATTTACTTACTTTTCTCTTTTTTATCGCATTTTAGACTATATGTGTATTTCAGTTTTGTGCATATATCACATGAAAAATCACGATATATCCAGTTATGCCCATTTATTTCTGATATTTTCGCACGCTTATGTGTTATCATGTTTTTCATTTCGCTTTGCAGACCTTGCAGCTGCTCATTCATCTCACGCAAAATCAACCATTTATACCGCTTTTACAGATATGCTTTCAACGCTGTGATAACTTCCTCGTACTCTGCGTCTGACAGTGTTTTCCTCTTGGGGTCCATGGCAAATGTGCTGCCCCACTCAAACGCATCCTCCTTGTATTTGGGAACCAGATGAAAATGCAGGTGGTGCCCGGTGTCCCCATATGCGCCATAATTCACCTTATCCGGCGAAAATGCCTTGTGTATCGCTTCCGCCACATGATTCACATCGCGGAAAAACGCGTTTCTCTCCTCCTCGGAGAGCTCAGTCATCTCACTCACATGATGTCTGCTCGCCACGATCACCCTTCCCCTGTGGCTCTGCTCTTTGAACAGATACACCTTTGATGCCTCCAGCTCACAGATCTTGATGCCGAACTTGTCTACAAGCTCCCCCTCCACACAATATGCACAGTTATTATCTACCATAATGATATGCCTCCTCTATCCCTTGGTATTCTTTAATTTTTCAAAATGCCGCTGCAAAAGCGCCACAACAGCGTCCTTATCCTCCATCTTGTCCAATATGACACAGGATCCAAACACATCGTCATACTGGAAGATCAGCCTGTACGGATCGCCTTTGATCATAAACTGAGCATCGCCCTCATAAGGTTGAAAAGCCTCTTTTCCCATCTCCTCCGCCACACTCTGCACAAGCAGGCGGATCGGTTCTGACGCCCAACCGTCTGTGTCCAAAACGATCCAGCCGTCATTCTCCGTGATCATATTGATCCTATATAACATTTTCAACACTCCTTTCCATTCTTCAATGAGCAGACTCCGCTTAGGAGCTGTACTGTCCGCAAAAAGGCACCACATATCGCGTGATGCCTCTTTGCCATGCCGCAGCCCCATACAGAGAAAAGTTCCTTATTTCTGCACCAGATGAACCGCGAAACCGCCAATCTCCTCGTCGAGATAGATCGCTGTGAGTTTTCCGTTCTTAACCACCGCGGAATCCTCGATGAACTTCACATTTTTCACAGACTCCAGGTAGTTCTTTGCACGCGCCACGCTGTTTGTACCGATCGCGATATGCCCGTTCGCACCGCGTCCGACCTTCTTCATCGCCTCGACCTCGATCCCTGCAAAGATCGAGCTGTTTCCCGCTTTCCTGGCAAAACCAAACAATTCATCATATCTGGATGCCACTGTGTCTGCCGCTGCCTCATCCTCACAGTTCACACCGATGTGCCTGAGCTCAAACCCCAGCATCGTCCGCACTGCCTCCTCCGTGAGCGCCTGGATCTCATCATACTTCCCTGCCGCCACGAGGTCCTTCTTAACCATCCAGGAACCGCCGCACGCGATGATCTTGTCAAACGCGAGATACTCGCAGATATTCTTTGCCGTGATACCGCCTGTCGGCATGAACTTCATCTGCGTGTAGGGCGCTGCCATGGACTTGATCATGTTCAGTCCGCCTGCCGCCTCCGCCGGGAAAAACTTGACCACCTCGAGACCAAGCTCTATCGCCTGCTCCACATCCGAAGGATTGGAAGTTCCCGGAGTCACAGGAACACCCTTATCGATACAGTATTTCACGATCTTGGGATTCAGACCAGGGCTGACGATAAATTTTGCGCCAGCGTTCACTGCGCGGTCAACCTGCTCTGTCGTGAGCACTGTACCAGCGCCGACCAGCATCTTGGGAAACTCGCCTGCCATGATCCTGATCGATTCCTCCGCCGCCGCCGTTCTGAAAGTGACCTCCGCGCAGGGAAGCCCTCCCTTGATCAACGCTTCCGCCAAAGGCTTTGCGTCCTTTGCATCATCCAACACAACAACCGGAACAATACCGATTTTACTGATTTTTTCTAATACTTCGTTCATATTTTCCCTCTCTTTTATAGTGAATCCAATCGCTGATTTATCTGGGCTGCTTTCCAATGTATGCCAAGATCCCACCGTCAACATAAAGTATATGTCCGTTTACGCCGTTCGATGCATCGGATGCAAGGAATACAGCCGGTCCGCCCAGCTCATCCGGCTGCAGCCATCTGTTTGCCGGTGTCTTTGCGCATATAAAGGTATCAAACGGATGTCTGCTGCCGTCCGGCTGCCTCTCTCTCAGGGGCGCTGTCTGCGGTGTCTCGATATATCCCGGTCCGATACCGTTGCACTGGATATTGAACTCACCGTACTCAGAACATATATTCTTTGTGAGCATCTTCAACCCGCCCTTGGCTGCAGCATATGCAGATACCGTCTCGCGTCCAAGCTCCGACATCATAGAACATATGTTTATAATTTTGCCGTGCCCTTTCTTGATCATGGAAGGGATGACAGCCTTTGACACGATGAAGGGAGCGTTCAGATCCACATCGATCACCTGTCTGAACTCAGCGGCTGTCATCTCGCACATCGGGATCCGCTTGATGATGCCCGCGTTGTTCACAAGGATATCGATCACGCCGACTTCCTTCTCGATCGCAGCCACCAGCTCATTGACTGCTTCCTCGTTCGTGACATCACATACATATCCGTGAGCGTCTATGCCCTCCTCCTTGTATACCGCGATGCCCTTGTCCACAAGCTCCTGCCTGATATCGTTAAACACGATCGTGGCGCCTGCATTCGCCATTGCCTTTGCGATCGCAAAGCCGATACCGTATGAAGCGCCTGTCACCAGCGAGATCTTGCCTTCGAGTGAAAAAAGATTCGCGTTCGCCATCTTTCATTTCCTCCTATACATAAATTTCGCAGCCATGCGTTTCTTTTGTTTTCCTTTTCGGTCTAGCGCTGTACCCTGCCTGACGCGTCGCCGCCTGCAAGCGTCTCAACTTCCTTTCTCGACACAAGGTTGAAATCGCCGGGAATCGTGTGTTTCAGCGCAGATGCCGCCACGCCGAATTCCAATGCCGCCTTGAAGTCCTTACCGTCGAGCAGTCCGCAGATCACACCGCCTGCAAAGGAATCGCCGCCGCCCACGCGGTCAACGATCGGGTGGATGCTGTACTCTTTTGAGTGGTAGAACTCCTTTGTATCTCTTGAGTAGATGCATGCTGACCAGCCGTTATCAGAGGCGGAATGACTGACTCTTAGCGAGGATATGCAGTACTCAAAATTGTAGTCCGCAACCATCTGTTCAAAGATGGACTTGTAGCCCGCAAGCTCGAGATCGCCGCTTGTCACGTCTGTGTTGCCCGGCTTGTAGCCCAGTACCAGCTCCGCGTCCTCCTCGTTTCCGATACACACGTCAACGTACTGCATCAGGTTCTTCATGACCTTCTGCGCCTTCTCGGAAGACCACAGCTTCTTTCTGAAGTTCAGGTCTACAGAAACCTTGACACCATGCTTCTTCGCCGCTTTCAGTGCCTCCTCAGTGAGTACTGCTGCCGAATCAGACACAGCTGGTGTGATCCCCGTGAAGTGGAACCAGTCAACACCCTCAAAAATCTTGTCAAAATCAAAGTCAGCAGCCGTCGCTGTGGAGATCGAGGAGTGTGCCCTGTCGTACACGACCTTGGAAGGTCTCATAGCCGAACCGGACTCCAGATAGTAGATCCCCAGTCTCTCACCGCACTTTGCGATGTTCTTCGTGTCGACACCGTACTTTCTCAGAGATGCGATCGCGCACTCTCCCAGCTCATTGTCCGGCACCGCTGTCACAAAGCCAGCATCATGTCCGTAATTTGCCAGAGAGACTGCCACGTTCGCCTCTCCGCCGCCATAGTTGATGTCAAACTCGTCTGCCTGAATGAACTTCTCATTGTTGGGTGTAGAAAGTCTTAGCATGATCTCACCCATTGTAACTACTTTTTTTGCCATGATTATATTTCCTCCATTTATTTTGGAGCGCCCATATAGTTCATAGGCACTCTGTTTTACAGTATCGCCAAGTATGGGAAATCAGACCCATATGTATGAAATCAAAGTGTCACGCCCTGCTTAAAGATCGCCATATCGCGAAATCCCGCAAGCTCGCTCTTCACTTGCTTGCCGGAGGCGACCGCCACAACCTCATCGAACAGGCGCTGCCCTGTCACATCCAGACTTTCACCCTCCGCGACAACACCGGCGTTGAAGTCGATCCAGTTGCCCTTTTTGTCCGCAAGCCTTGAATTGCTTGAGATCTTCACGGTCGGCACGGGGCATGCAAACGGCGTTCCGCGCCCTGTCGTAAACAGTACAATATGCGCACCGCTGGCTGCGAGCGCTGTCGCCGCGACCAGATCATTTCCGGGTGCACACAACAGATTCAGCCCCGGCGTGCTCACCGTCTCTCCGTAAGCCAGGACTCCCTTGACGACCGCGCTTCCCGATTTCTGTGTGCAGCCAAGGGACTTGTCCTCCAGCGTAGAGATGCCGCCCTCTTTGTTGCCCGGTGATGGATTCTCATAGATCGCCTGGTTGTGACGCTTGAAATAATGCTTGAAATCGTTGATCAGGTCAACTGTCTTGTCAAACAGTGCCTCATTTGCACAGCGGTTCATCAGGATCGTCTCCGCCCCGAACATCTCCGGCACTTCCGTGAGAATGGTCGTCCCTTTTTTGCTGATCAGTATATCCGAAAAGCGTCCGACGGCAGGATTTGCCGTGATCCCGGAAAAGCCGTCGCTGCCGCCGCACTTCATGCCGATGACCAGCTCCGAAACGCTGACCGGCTCGCGCTGAAACTGCGCCGCGTACTCCGCGAGTCCCTTCACCATCCCGACACCCTCGGCGATCTCGTCATCGCTCTCCTGCGCCACCAGGAATTTCACCCTGTCTGGATCGATCTCGCCCAGATATCCTTTCAGGACATCGATATTGCTGTTCTCGCAGCCAAGTCCCAGCACCAGGACACCGCCCGCATTCGGGTGATTGATCAGGTTCGCCAGGATCTGTCTGGTGTGCTCCTGATCGTCGCCCATCTGGGAACAGCCATACGGGTGCGGAAAGGCACACACTGCCTCGATATTTTCCCGCACAAGCCCTTTCGAGAGTTCTGCGATCCTGCCCGCCACGTTGTTGACACAGCCGACCGTAGGAATGATCCAGATCTCATTTCTGACACCTGCCCTGCCATCCTTGCGCCTGTACCCCATAAAGGTGGCATCCTCCGTGAACTTCTCCTCGATGGAATCCGGCTCATAACTGTATTCCAGCAGATCGCCCAGCCCTGTCTTTAGATTGTGCGTATGGATCCACTCACCTTTTTTTACAGCGGCTGTCGTGTTTCCGATGCTGAACCCGTACTTGATCACCGGCATCCCTTCTGCGAGATCCACAAGCGCAAACTTGTGCCCCGCCGGGATTTCCATGACAGTCGTCACCTCCGTGCCGCCCACGTTCACAGTCGTGTCCGCCGGGATCACCTTCAGCGCCACAGCCACATTGTCATTTTCAGTAATCTTAATAAAATCAGTCATTCTTAACCTTTACCATGTATCGATCCAAAGTTTTTATCCCCAAAATGTCTAAAAAGTCACGCAAAATTTTTCTCGACCGCTTTTCTCATGCCCAGCGTCCTGATATCTTCGAGATATGCCGCCACCGCGTCGGCAAGTCCGGCAACCTGCGTCAGATCCTGTCCGTGGAAGTCCGCGTTGCCGAGATACGCCTGCACAAACTCCGCTG
This sequence comes from uncultured Lachnospiraceae bacterium, assembly GCA_910588595.1. Taxonomy (GTDB): domain Bacteria; phylum Bacillota; class Clostridia; order Lachnospirales; family Lachnospiraceae; genus COE1. The sequence goes on from CAJUQU010000028.1 coordinate 8,141, forward strand.
AGGGCTTTGCGCTGTTCGCCGCAAAAAACGCGAGCACCTCCATGTCATCCATGATCTTGTACTCCTGCCCATCCCGGTGTCCGATCAGCGCCTTCTCCCGGATCTCGCTTCCTGTATAGAATGCCATCAAAGCCGCGATTGAGAATGTCAGGCGCCTCGGAAGCTCGCCTTTTCGCTCCACATATCCCAGCAGCGACGGCAGGCATCTCGCCCTCCACTTCGATACGGAATTCAGTGAAATGGACAGCAGCGCGTGCTTGATATACGGATTCCGAAACCTGCCGTCCACTGCCTTTGCAAAGTCAAGCAGATCCTGCCTGGGCAGATCAAGTGTCGGGATCACCTCATCGTAGATCGTCCTGTGCATGAATTCACCGATCAGCCCGTCCTCCATGGACTCTCTCACATAGTCATTTCCCGCAAGGTACGAAGCCAGGACAAAGGATGTATGTGCACCGTTCAAGATACGTACCTTTCTCTGCTTGTACGGCTTCTGATCATCTGTAAAGATAACCGGGCAGCCCGCGTCGGGAAGCGGAAACTCCCTGCTGATATCCCTCGCGCTCTCGATCACCCACAGACCAAACGGCTCCGCCGTGACGACGATATTGTCGCGGTATCCGAACTCCTCCCAGAGCTCCTGCGCGTCGTCCCTCGGATATCCTGTGACAATGCGGTCAACCAGCGTCGACGTGAACACACACGCCTCGTCAAGCCATGCGAGGAAACCTTCCTCGAGATCCCAGCGCTTTGCAAACCGGACAACACACTCTTTCAGACGGATCCCGTTGTCGTCGATCAGCTCTACCGGGAGCATCACAAGCCCCTTGTCCGCTGCACCGTCAAAATGCTTATATCTCGTATAGAGGAACTTGCAGAGCTTCCCGGGATATGTTTTGGGCGGCTCTGCCTCAAACCTGTCCGTATCATCATACACGATACCAGCCTCGGTCGTGTTTGACACGATAAATCTGAGTGTATCTAATTTAGTATACTCGCTGTACTTTCCGTATTCTTCGTAAGCATCTGCCACGTCCGCAACGCTCGTCACGACTCTCCTGACCATTTTGCATTCGCCGTTAACCATACCCCGCAGGCACACCGTGTACTGGCAGTCCTGATCGTGGAACATGTTGAGGATCCCGGCGCCGTCGATGGGCTTCACCAGCACAATGTCGCCATCGAATCTGCCCTGTTCGTTTGCGATATCGATAAAATAATCAACAAATGCACGCAAGAAATTGCCCTCGCCAAATTGAAGTACCTTGATCGGTCTTTCTCTTTTTCCGCTCCTTGCCGCATTTAATAATTCCATGTCACTTTCTCCTGTTAAATTCTTTATCACCAGTCGCAAAAATATTCGGCGCGCACCTGTCTCATTATTCCGCTCACAGCCGTGTTGTAAGCGCTTACAATTTGTATTGTAAATCGTTTTTCATAGAAAGTCAACAGCATTCGGAATTCTTTTCCAGCATTATTTAGAAATCTGATCATTTTTATGAAAGCAGTTACATTCTCAATGCTCCATGCGCTGTCTGATCTTATCAACTGCTTTCCATCGCCGGATTCGTTCCTGCTGGTCCCGTGCAAGCACTTCTATCACAAATCCGCCAATCTCCCAGAATACCTTCTTTGTCTCGTCATTCATGCCTGAGTACTCCTGCATGATCGAGTGAAGCTTTTTGGCTGTCTCTCCGCCCTTTACATTCTTTAGGTCCGTCAGCGTCTTTGCCTCTGTAACCTCTATCATCTTGAAAAGACTGTCTATAAAATATCCTACCCGTTCGATCTCCAGCGAAAATATCCATTTGTTGATGCGGTCATACAGTTTCTTGCGCTTCGGCTGCTGCGACCCCGACCGCTCAAAGTGATCTCCCTCGACACACCACGAAAAACAGACATGCTGCTGCACGCCGATCTCCGTACTTTTGATCAGCTCATAGTCCTCCTGCTGCTCCATCAACATCCCCACAAAAGATTCGTCCGGGACGATCTTTAATATTTTCTCTCTGATTCCCTCATAATCGAGCTTTTCCATAAAATCCGGCCGAAACCCCGGACCGTCCATGTTATAAATCCTGCCGATCCTGTGTTTCACAGTATCATCACAGGTCATCGCCGCATACACTGCCAGATTCCCGCCTTTGGAGTGTCCTCCCAGATAGAATCTCAGACTGCGCTTTTTGGCAAGAAGCCTTGCTACCTGGTTCACATATTCCGTACTTTTGTACTGCGCTCCCACAGGTGTTCGGTACGCCATATTAAAATCCTCTTTCCAACCGACCAGCGCATCATCTGTTCCCCTAAAAGACAGGAACGTATCCCCGTTTCCCAGCAGGAATGTCACCGCACAAAACTGCATCCCCTCATCGATATCCATCTCCTCCATCAGATAATTCACCTTTGTATTCCGATACCTGCGCGAGAAAGCAGTATTGTAGAAAAGCTCCCTGTTTTTTTCAAGCTCCCACTTTACAGAGATAAAATTGTGCCAGTCCATCTTCTGTGCCACATCGCACAGCGCGATAGCCGGCTTATTTTCGTCTATTTGGGGAACGATTCCATCAAAGATAAAATAAGAAAGATGAGAAAGAACCAGTCCGTCAATTTCACAAAAGGGCTTTTCCGTAAAGGTAAAGCCCCCAAATTCATATACGTATGAGATGATGTCTCCCATATAAAAACCTCCAAAACTCAATACAATTTTCCATCATAGTATGCCAGCAATTGTCCTACAACGTTGTTGTACTGAAGGATCCCTTCCTCCACACCGTTCAATTTCAGTGTTGTATCCATGAGCGTATCAGAAACCTTCTTCACCGTGGAGGTCTTCACAACTGCGGTTTTCTCAACCTCCTGCCAGGTTTCCCTTGTCAGGAAAACATTGTCACTCGCTACGCCGTCACTGATCCGCACATGGCTCTTATAGATATTCTGACTCTTTCCAATCGAGTCATAAAAATCATTGTTTACATAGCTCAGCACACTGAGATAACCACAATACTGCAAAAACGGATCCTCCGAATTGATACATGCCAGATATCCGATCATATTTGCGTCATCCTCGTAGATAAACCCCTTCGTGTGTGCAAGTTCATGACAGATCGTCGGCGCCACATTCGTGATGTACATGACAGAATTGATGTTTGCCTCCAAGGAAAATGGAAAATAGTAACCCATTATGTACTGCTGGCTGAAAAAATCAGAAAAACTTAAATATTTCGGCGTGACATAGAATCCGGAAAGCTGATCATACTGCTCGCCAAGCCTTATCATCGCCTGCCTTGATGCCTCCACCAGATCACCTTCATAGTATGCGTCGCCGCTGTCATCATGGGGAATCACTTTCTCCAGTTCATTGCACTTTTCAACGATATAATCCCTGAGTACCACCAGCTCTTTCTTGGTGTAAGCCCCCTCATTTGACATCATGTCATTTTTGATATGTACCTGTGCCACTGCCTGATCCGAGATACTCGCAACCATTCTGTCCGATTCCATGCGCCTTTCAAGATATTTATCCGCAAAGCTCGAACTGTGATACAGGATAAAACAGTTCAACGTCATCACATAACAGACTGCCAACGCTGTCCACGCATAAAATTGTCCAAATCCCCTGACTGCCTTTTTATATCTCTGCCTGCAGATCAGATCCACAAGCCAGAACCCGATTCCAAATACTGTGACTGCCACTGCCATGATCAGCATGATCTCACCGACGCTGAACGGCACTTTGCTCGTAAGACGTGCATATGTATTCAGCCAGACGGGAAATATATTCTTGATATACCAGTCGCTGAATTCCACACTGCGCCATGACACTATATTCAGCATAACAGCACCGACCACCCCAGATGCATACGCAATTTTGTGCATTTTTACCTTGTGATTCGCTTTTTCTCCTGTATTATCCATATTTTCTCCTCCAGCAAACGCTTTATCCTGCTATTTTTTATACAGAATACCACATTATTGTTATGAAAATATAGATAAATTGTGAACAATTGCCAACTTCAAAAAACCATTTTATGGAAGCACCATAAACTCCTGATAGCGCGCCGCGTCTATACGGCTCACATTCGTGTTCATATATACTC
>CAJUQU010000028.1:12247-23047 GCA_910588595.1 uncultured Lachnospiraceae bacterium
ATCTTATACTCCGTCCTCGCGGTACTCTGTCCTGTGCACCACGGCATTATCATTGAGATATGAGACGATATCACCTCTTTTATACGGTATGATAAACTCACAATCCCTGTATCTTTCCGACAATTTTCCCATGATAAGTCTCAGCAGTGTATCGATACCATTGCGCGACTTGGCAGACATATACAGCTTATCATTGCCCTGTACTGTCGCAAATGTCCCCATTCCACACAGATCTGCTTTATTATAAACATATATCATCGGAATCTGGGCGGCATCGAGTTCTTTCAGGGTATCTTCTGTCACCTTGACATGTTCCATATAATTCTCATCGGAATAGTCGACAACCTGAATCAGCAGATCAGCTTCCCGGACTTCCTCCAAAGTTGAGCGGAAAGCTTTCACGAGATTATGCGGCAGATTGGAGATAAATCCCACTGTGTCAGACAGCAGAAACGCATTCTGGTCTGACGGTGCTATCCTTCTGACTGTGGTGTCCAGTGTCGCAAAGAGCATATCCTCCTCGTAGACCTTTTTTTCCTCATCACCGGCACAGGCTTCCAGCATAGCGTTCATGATCGTGGACTTTCCCGCGTTAGTATACCCGACAAGCGCCACTCGCGGGATTCCTGACTCTGCTCTTTTTTTGCGCTGCGTCTCCCGCTCATCCGCGATACCCTCCAGCTCACGTCTCATACTCGTAAGCCTTTGTTCAAGCTTCCGCCTGTCCAACTCCAGTTTCTTCTCCCCAGCTCCCTTATTACTCATGGCACCGCTTGCACCGCCCTGTCTCGACAGGGCATCGTGAAGTCCCACCAGGCGCGGCAGCATATACTGCAGCCTCGCCACCTCAACCTGCAGTCTCGCCTCCCTGGTCCTTGCCCTCGCGGAGAAGATTTCCAGGATCAACGTCGTTCTGTCCATGACCGGGCACTCCAGTTCCCTGCTCAGATTCCTGAGCTGTATTGGCGACAACCCATTGTCAAACACTACGATATCCGCCTCAAGTGCCCGAGCCATCTCCCGAACCTCGCCAACTTTACCTGCACCGATATATGTGGCGGTGTTCGCAGACTCCATATTCTGCTCAATGCGCCCCACTGGTTCCATATCGCACGCCTGTACCAGACTGACCATCTCGTCCATAGCAAGATGAAAGCTTTCCCTTCCCTTGTTTCCATTTGTATTTGTTGTGATATTCATACCTACGATCAATGCTCTGTCCATACATATACCTCCCCTCTGCCAACATGCATCCTACCGAAACCCTACCTCTTAGAATTCCCTCCTGTTTCTGAACAGTATAGGGCATAATCGCGAAAATGTCAATTCATGCGTTTAGTAGGCACGACATACGCATGAATCTTTTTTCCATCTCTATTTCCGATGTTACTGTTTACTCCGTTCCAGTAACAGGCAAAATTCCAACGCATACAAAAGGAAAGTATTTTTCACCAAAAATACTTTCCCCTTAAAATCCGTTCGCACAGGAATTGCCTTATTCAATTTTTTCTTAAATATATACCAGCCGCAAAACGGCTATATTTATGTGGCTGGTGTGTATCATACTATTTTCTTGAGCATATGCCGCACGATACTGGCAGACGACCTCGCAGCTTCAAATGCCCTAAGGAAGCTGTAACTGCATGTTGGCATAAATCACATTCGGATTCTTTATGATATCTTTGTTCAACTCATAGATAGTTGTCCACAGATTTCTGTCCCCATACAGCTCCTTTGCGATCTTCATCAGGTTATCACCGGATCTGGTCACATAGACCGTACCCTGCTGCTGTGTTGTCACCGGCTGCGGGTCTGCCGCTGGCACTGCAGGCTGTGGATCCGCTGTCGGGTCTGCCGCTGGCACTGCAGGCTGCGGATCCGCTGCCGGAGCGGACGGCTGCGCAGTCGAACCGTTTCCGCCCTGCAGGTACACGGTGATATAAGATGTATCATCCTGTGTAAGCTCACCGTTCTCATTTTTCATGCCATATATCGTTAAAGGTATCGCTCCATCATACTGCTGTGGCACAACTACTTGCGCATGAAGTATAGTCAATTCAAGATCCCCGATAACTCCCCAGCAGTCCGGATATGTAACGCCGCCGCAGTCTACTGTAAAATCAAACATGCTCACACCGCCCGCACAAGAGGAGTTGTCAAAGGTCAATGGCACCAAAGACCAATCCTTACTATTATCCGCATCTATATGCCAACCACGATTTGGCACCTCATAATAACCATAGCTGCCATCATTCCCCAGCCATTCGCGCCAGACCTCGATTTGAACTTTTTTATACCCTGCCGGTACAGCCCTTCCAAAATCATAGTCGTAGCTATCGCCATCAAAAAAGAATACCCGCAGTTCCCCCGGCGCCATCTCGCCAAATTCGTTCCAATCATAAGAAGGCATTTTATACGCAATGCCTCTCTCTGCAATTCCATTTACGGCATCCGCAGGAATGGCACTTTCAGCATCAAACTCGTACCGACGACCACCATCAGGAGTATCAAACTCAACTGCCCTGACCGTGATCGGAGACGCCGCCATTGCCGCCGCCATCAGTACGGCGCATGTTTTTAAAATTGTTTTCCGAACTCTCATCTTTCCCACCTCTCTATCCGGCAGGGACGTTCCCGCCGCCGGATTTGTTTTCTCTGTCATGTACTATATTCCTGTGCGGTAAGGAACTATAGGAAAATAACTTTTCTCTACGGTTCCCAAGGAGCTGTCAAGACCTCAGCAACCCTTGTGCAAATACGAATCCGTCATACGCTTACAGTATCGTATTCACATACCGTTTTAGTATACCCCCCCCCGGTATTTTGTGTCAAGTTGAATTACAAATTTTTCTAATTTTTAAATTCCTGCAATAATTTTCTGCCCTGCTTCTTTTTCAGAAAATCGTCAAAGAATGTACAATTGAGTGGGGGAATGCCCTTCTCCACCACTCGCCACACCTGGCGCATGTTGCGTCAGCAACAAATTTCCTTATACGCCCGGGCGCATAAATTTTCGTATTCACAACTTTTTGCCCGAGACTGAATCCGTCTTCCCTGCTCCATGCCGTGATGATATGATTGGGCTTTCCGCCTTTCCTTTTATTGGAACGCATTGTTTTTCCATCCACACAAATCAGTTTTCTTAATGTTTCCCCTTCATTTTTATTCAGCAGTTCCTGCCATTTTTGATAGAGTTGCCGTAAAACTTCCGGTGACAGGAGACCAAATACACGGCATAAAGTATCATGAGAAGGAATGCCGTTTTAGTTCAATATATTTTTTGAGATATTCTAGTGAGCAAAATACTCCTTCTCCACCCAGTCGTACACATTTGCGAGTGTTGCAAAAAGCACTGTCACAATAATATTTTTTAGTTTATGCCTTACCGTTGTCTGCTGACGCTTATCTTCAATGTATTCCATCCACTCTAATAATTCATTCATGGCAAAATCCTCTTCTTCTTTTATTATACCAGAAAAAAGAATTTGTTCAGAATTTGTTTACTCATACGTTTGTCGTGTTTTAGTAAGGGAATGACCGATGTTATTGTTCACTCCGTTCCAGTAACAGGCAAAATTCCAACGCATACAAAAGGAAAGTATTTTTCACCAAAAATACTTTCCCCTTAAAATCCGTTCGCACAGGAATTGCCTTATTCAATTTTTTCTTAAATATATACCAGCCGCAAAACGGCTATATTTATGTGGCTGGTGTGTATCATACTATTTTCTTGAGCATATGCCGCACGATACTGGCAGACGACCTCGCAGCTTCAAATGCCCTAAGGAAGCTGTAACTGCATGTTGGCATAAATCACATTCGGATTCTTTATGATATCTTTGTTCAACTCATAGATAGTTGTCCACAGATTTCTGTCCCCATACAGCTCCTTTGCGATCTTCATCAGGTTATCACCTGATTTGGTCACATAGACCGTACCCTGCTGCTGTGTTGTCACCGGCTGCGGGTCTGCCACTGGCACTGCAGGCTGTGGATCCGCTGCCGGAGCGGACGCTGGCACTGCAGGCTGTGGATCCGCTGTCGGATCTGCCGCTGGCACTGCAGGCTGCGGATCCGCTGCCGGAGCGGACGGCTGCGCAGTCGAACCGTTTCCGCCCTGCAGGTACACGGTGATATAAGATGTATCATCCTGTGTAAGCTCACCGTTCTCATTTTTACAGCCATATATCGTTAAATATATGGATCCGTCATATTGCTGCGGCACGACTGCTTCTGCATGAAGTACACTTCCTTCAAGATCCCCGACAACTGCCCAGCATTCCGGGTATGTAACACCGCCGCAGTCTACTGTAAAATTAAACATATACACATTTCCTATAGGATTGAAGTTGTCAAAGTTCCATTCTACAACTGGCCACTCCCCCTGGCTGCTGTTTTCCGCATCTATATTCCAGCCATGAGCTGGGACGTCATAATAACTCCAACTGCCATCGTTCCCCAGCCATTCGTACCCGGCCTCGATTGCAACTTTTTTATACCCTGCCGGAACAGCCCTTCCAAAATCATAGTCGTAGCCGTCGAAAAAGACCATCCTCAGTTCCCCCGGCGCCATCTCGCCAGATACACTCCAATCATAAGATGGCATTTTATACAAAATGCCTCTTTCTGCAATTCCATTTACGGTATCCGCAGGAACGGCATTTTCAGCATCCAAATCGTACTCTGAACCATCAGGAGTACTAAACCTAACTGCCCTGACCGTGATCGGAGACGCCGCCATTGCTGCCGCCATCAGTACAGCGCATGTTTTTAAAATTGTTTTCCGAACTCTCATCTTACCCACCTCTCTATCCGGCAGGGACGTTCCCGCCGCCGGATTTGTTTTCTCTGTCATGTACTATATTCCTGTGCGGTAAGGAACTATAGGAAAATAACTTTTCTCTACGGTTCCCAAGGAGCTGTTAAGACCTCAGCAGCCCTTGTGCAAATACAGAGCCGCCATACACTGGCTGTATTGTATCCGCATACCGTTTAATTATACCCCCCTCCCGGTATTTAATGTCAAATAATATTTTTACATTTCTTGGTATATTTCTTGGTATAATCCCCTACCCCCGCCTTTTTCAGAATATCGTCAAAAAATGTACATAAAAAAAGCTTCTTCCGGCAGCTAAGAATTGGGAGGATGCTGTCATGAAAAAGCTTTCTTCAAAGGATTACTATATTGAAAAAGAGTTAAGTGAAAGCATTCGCAATTAAATTATCACGAATCTATAAATAATATATCAAATTGTCAGACAATTGTCAATAGTATATGTAAATTTTCTCAATTTATTATTTTTGTCATTTTTCCTTGACATAATTGTATATTCTCTATATAATATATATGTTGTCTGGGATTACATACAACTATCGGGGTGTGGCTCAGTTTGGCTAGAGCGCCACCTTAGGGAGGTGGAGGCCGCAAGTTCGAATCTTGTCACTCCGATTGAACTAAACAGTACGAAATACCGCAGAATCACGGGTTCTGCGGTATTTTTGCGTTTTGGGGTAAGTACCAATTAGTGACCTGTTTTACCTGCTTTTAGCATCAAATGACAAACAAATTGGGGTAGCAATCTTTTCGGCAAGCAAGAATCTGCGTGATAATTTCATTTACGGTGGAAGTTACAAACACATCCAATTCCTCTTTTGATAGATAGGTGCTATGCTCCTCAATGTTTGCAACACCATCTGCATAAAAATTCAAAATAAACACTCTGCGTTCTTCAAAAGCATTTTCTGAGAAAAAATCGACATATGTATTTCTGATGTCCTTGCTCTCACGATAAATACGGAAAGCCTCAAAAAAGGGATTATTTTTCAGATACATAAAGTCGAGATCATACCAATCCTTTTTGATTGTCTGCCAGAACAGTTCGCGGTTGGTGTGAAAAAGATTATTTTGTTTTTCCTTCGCAGAATAGACGATTTCTCTTGCCCAGATTTTGTCTGTGAGCAGGTGTGTCAGATAGCCGAGGAAAAAAGCGTCTTCTTTTTTGCTGTATGACAGACGATGCGCTGGTGTAAAGTACCGCCGGATAAACTGCTCCTCATGTATATTCTTTATACCATTTTCATCTAACGAACGGAAATGTGAAACAGCCGCGTCAGGAATAAAGCCAGAACCGTCTTTTGACGGAATACCACTATCAGGTGCAATATTTCCTAAAACAAATTCGTTTATCGATTCAATATTTAGTTGTCGGTAGAGTTGCTGTGCAACCCTTAAATGTATCATCCATGATGCCATAAAATTTGCTCCTTTTGCCATTCGTTCTGAGCCAAAACAGGTAAAACATCATCTGTATCAACCCGTCTACACACACAACAGGGACGCCGATAATTATCTCTACGGTACCTTCAAGCCGGTTTTCAAAGATTTCAATATCTTCAGAATATAAGATTCTTCTGGTTCCATCGTCACAGCGCGAAACAAAATATCCTTGCTGTTCCATATACGCTTATTCAGATAAGCTAAAACTTGCAATCTCACATACGTGTTCCTTGGTCTTTTTGTCGTAGTCAATCCCTACCAATAAAATATTTCCTGCATATCCTCGGAGCGACTCCGGATATTGTCTTTCCTTAATCTGAGAGATTGCTGCATTAGCACTTTTGTCCCATTTTAATTCGACCACGATCACCGGACGGTTTGGGTGGTTTGGCAACGGCAGGTATACGATATCGGCAAATCCCTTCCCACATGGAAATTCTCGAATGGGCTGGTGATAATACGTAAACGCTGCGATCAATGCGATCATAATCGTACAGGACAGCGAATTTTCATCGTTGTATTCAATACTGGACGTAAAATCGTTGTGTATGTTTTGGATCAGCTTCGCAGTCTGCTCCGCATCACCTTCTGTCACAGCATTCAGTATCTTCTCGGAAACCCGCATGAACCGCGACAGGTTATCATTCTCATTGTCCTCCATATATTGATAGAAAACTTCCTGAATCTCCTTGTTCGGCACGTACGCTTCCCTTGTATCTACATCGTAAGCAAAATATCCCAGATGGATCAATGCCGTGAGCACTTCGCTCTTATTTTTAAACGACTGCAGATCATTTTTACCGTTCGACACATTGATCAATATTCTGTTACCAGAAAGCATTTTAATGATATCCTCACGAAGACCGTCAAAATTCTTATTGATCAGATCGTCAATATCCCCATACGTACCGGTCGTCGTCCAGTACTGTTGGAACCGCTTCGCCGAAAGCGCCCTCACGACTGACAGCGGATTATACATTGCTATGCCATTTAGGTTATACCCATTGTACCATTCCTTCATCTGGTCAAAGCTGACGTCAAATCTTTCACAAAGCGACTGGACTTCCCCTTCCGTAAAACCGATATCCTGCGCTAAGTCCATTGGATTCGTCATGGTAAATTCCACAAAATTATTGACAGCGGACTGTCCTTTTGTGCGGACAACTGGCATAATTCCTGTAAGATATGCCAGACGGACATACTCTTTGGCATCACTGTTTTTGAACAGACCGCACAGAAACTCAATATAGTCTGTTCGCTCCTGGCAGTCCTCGTCAAGCTCCCTGATCGGATAATCCCACTCGTCGAAAATAACAACAAACTGGTTTTCGGTATCATTATAGATATTTGCCAAGGCATCTGCCATCGTGTCATCTTCTGAAACAACTTCTGGATATTCCTTCTGTAATTCTTTTATTACACATTGTCTAACGTATTGAATCGGATTTACACTCCGCTCCCTCGCCGCTCCATACTGCGCCTGAATATCCATAAAAATCGTATCATACTGGTTCAAATTTCCTACAAACAACTCATTCTTTTCACATTTCAGCGGCTCAAACAGTTCTCTTGAATCCGCTCCTTTGCTGAAATACGCAACAAGCATGTCAGCCGTTACGGATTTTCCGAACCTGCGCGCCCTGCTGTTGCAGATAAATTTTTCTGTTCCGTCTTTTTCCAACAGTTTATTGATCAGCTCAGTCTTATCAACAAAATATTTTGATGCAGCAAGCTCCGCAAACTTTCCATTTCCTTTATTTAAAAAACGTCCCATGAAAACCTCCCATGAAAACACCCTTTTCCCACGCAAAATGTGTCTCTCAAAAATCTACAGATCTGATCAAAGCATCAAAATCTAAATGATCTTCTGTTCATTCAGTCATATTTGTACTGTAAGGATCCATAAAAAATTGCGCTATCTTTTTCATACGTTCCCGGCAAATTCCTGTATTTGCCTTTCCTATTCTTCTCAAGGCTCCCCATAGTACTTTTCATAAGATCAACCACCTTTTATCTTATTTTACCATATAGACGACTATATTGCCACATTTTCATTATTTCTATGCTGTGTTTTCTATGCTGTGTTAGTAGTTGTTGAAAATGCTAACTTATCTAAGGAAAGAGAAAAAAGATACTCTGTTACAAATCTCACAACATAACAACGTTGCTGCATATGCAAAAAGTACTGGTACAACATATAGTAAAATTATATGACCACTACATACATTAAACAAAAGAGATTGGAACAACACCACTCAAATAAGCACACACTGCTTGCGAATTAGAGGAAGATCCTGCAATAGGGGTTGAATACCAGTTGGCTTTCTGCTATACTTTGCTCATATTAATTCGGCAAAAAGAAAGGATGAATACTCAGAGATGGAACCATTTTTCTTAGACCTACAACCCGCCATTGAGAAAGCGGTACTGCATGAGATGGAGAAGATTCGCATGGAAATTGGGAATGAGCACATCTACAGTGCGGCCCTGGTCACTGACAGTGACTGCATTACCCTTTTCCTGGCAGTGAACACCGAGGAGGCCCTGGCAAGGCGGGACGAGGCGGACCGGACACCGGAGCGTCTGGCGGAGTTGCGGAAGTACTGGTCCGAGGAACTGGTTCGCCAGGTGGCGGACGGCTCTTTCAGTCTGAATCGCTATATTCCCGACGAGTGGGGCTACTCCGATGGAACCGACAGTGAGCTCAATCAGATCAGCCGGCAACTCTACGACCTGGAGGCGAGCTTCTCCGATACGGACGATGATGCCTATGACGATGTTCATGAGCAGTTCCAGGAGCAGTTTCTGGAGACGGTGACATTGGTCTTCGAGGCGCTGCGGGCAGAGGGCGTCTTCGACCCGGAGACCTTCTGCTTCATCTGGATGTCCGATGACGACCAGACACCGGACATTGAGAACGATTCCGCCCGGCGTCTCAACACCCCGGAACAGTATGAGCAGTTCCAGACCTGGACAAGACTTTTCAACGAATAAGCAGATAGACGAGAGAACATATTAAAGAACTGGAGCGCTGCTGAGAATAATTTCCAACTTGTAGGGGGATTGCATCTTTTGGGTGAAATCCCCCAAACACACGTATCTGCCGAAAATAAACACATACCCAAACTACTGCTCGATCCAAATCCCAAAACAAATCCCTGTCACAATTAGGGTAACTATCACCCATAACATATAAAAATTCTGCGGTATATTTACTCCGCCTGTCCACTCCCCAAAAGATCCATCGGATACCGACATGTAGCATTCCACAGGATCCACTCCTCATATCCCGCATCATATACTGCCTGGATCTGTTCCTGTATCTGCTGCACTTCATAGGATATGTGCCCGCTCACCCATGTCGCTGTGAACGCCTGCAGCCACGGACGCACAACCGCACAGCTCTCCCCCGCATTTTGTCCTAATACATCTTGTGACAACATGAGTGCCTGATATACCGTGTCGTATGGGTGCGCGTCAGGCACATCAAAACCAAATACCCCGGGTCCATAATGAGAAGGATAGACCATAGGACTGAGCACGTCCACCGTTTTGCCAAGCTCTGCATAATTTTGTCCGACGCGCTCTATATCCGTAGCGCTTCCGATCACAGTCCCAAACACATCTGCAGTGACCACTCCGCCCTTCTCATGGATCTGACTGCAGGCGTAGGACAAAAAACCTGATATCGCCTGTTCTTTTGTATTGACAGACATATCAACCTTGTAATCCGCTGCGTCCGCATCCTCCCCGATCGGAAAGCGGACATAGTCAAACTGCACTTCATCAAATCCAACCTCCAGCGCTGCCTGCGCGATCTCTGTCAGATACGCCCACACTTCCTCGTCATATGGGTTGACCCACGCCAGACCATAGGCATCCGTGACCAGGCCGCCGTCCGGTTTTTTCAGCGCACTATCGACATGATTCTGTGCAAACACCGGATCTTTAAAGCACACGATCCTTGCGATCGTATATATCTCATGTTTTTTCAGCGTTTCCATAAGCGCGTCGATGTCTCTGATGTACGCGACACCGTTGCCCATCTCCAGAACGGATCCCGAATCCATTTTCCACGTTATCTCGCCCTCATCATTTTTGACATCGATCACCATGGTGTTGAGCTCTGTCGCATCGACAAGGGTGATCAGGTCATTCATGCGCTCACTGCCTGCCACAGATCCTGTCACATAGATCCCTTTTACCGCAGGACGCTCTTTTTCAGAATGATCAGCAATCGTTCCCTCCTGCGTTTCCTGCTCTGTTTCAGTGTTCTCCTCCATGAGCATACTCTCAGACACTTCCGTCATGTGCAGACCGGGTGCGGTTTCCTCCCTGTCACCGCATGACACGATACAGGGTATCATTATAATGATAAAAATTATTAACAGTTTTCTCATACCTTGTCACTCTGCATAAAACATTTCTGGTAGGAATCCTTCACAAACTCATAGTCAAATTGTCTTCTCCTCTGAGCAAATTTCCCTCCATATGCATCTGCTTTCTCCTGTATGTAATCAATA